>CAVBVT010000044.1:0-19620 GCA_963598855.1 Eggerthellaceae bacterium | reverse complement strand
CGATGAATAATGCGATAATAGATATAACGAGAGTTAATTTTACTGGAAGTTCACATATTATTTACGCTTTCCGCAGCGTCTGCCTGTAAACAGCCACAGACACCACAGCAGTAAACACCTCCGTGATCCAGAACGCATTCCACACACCGGAAGGCCCCATGAATCGGGACAGGCTCCAGGCGACGGGCATGATGATGAGAACATAGCGGAAAAGGGAGATCACAAGGGACTGTGTACCCTTTCCAAGACCCTCCATAGCTCCTGAGGTAGTAACAGATACAGCAGAGATAATAAATCCCGCGCTGATGATCTTAAGAGCTCTGGAGCCAGCAGCGATAGTTTCCGGGTTGGTAGTGAAGAGTCCCATCAGCCCATCAGAAGCAATGAGACAGATCGCAGTTCCAAGGAGCATGATCACACAGCTGGCCTCCAGAGTCAAACGGAAGATCTTTTTCACACGCTTCATCTCACGTGCACCGAAATTATATCCGATCAGCGGACGCATTCCCTGGATGATACCATTGGCCGGAAGATACAAAAATGTCTGCAGCTTATAATAAATACCCAGGATCACCACATAACTGTCTGAATAAGCCGCCAGCACAGAATTCAGAAAAGAAATCAGAAATGACGGCAGTGCCAGGTTCAGGATTGCCGGAACACCAATGGCATACAGGCTCAGATCCGTTTCTTTGCTGGCTTTCGCAGCTTTGTGGGTCACACGCACAGGAATCGGCCGCAAAACATAAAAAGCAACATACACAACAATCGTGAGCACCTGGCCGATACCAGTAGCCAGGGCAGCACCCCGGATTCCCATTTTCGGGAAAAATCCGATACCCCAGATCAGGAACGGATCCAGGATGATATTGCTGATACATCCAACCAGCAGGGCGATCATAGATACATTCATCCTTCCCACAGCCTGGAAAAGTTTCTCAAAGAAAAGGCTGATGGAGATCACCGTGGAAAACAGAAATACAATGGTAGAATATTCAAGTCCCATCCGGATCACTGTTTCATCCTGAGTATACATCCGGAGAAACGCCGGCATAACAGCAATGCTGATCACAGTCATAAGAATACCGTGGATCACAGCAAGAATAAAACCATGGGTCGCAGCTGTATCGGCCATTTTTTTATTTCCCGCGCCAAGATGATAGGATACCCTGGCATTGATACCAATACCAAAACCAATGGCAACTGCATTGATCAGGTTCTGCACAGGATATACAAGCGAGAGCGCCGTCATAGCCTGCTCACTGATCTGTGCCACGAAGAAGCTGTCCACAATGTTGTACAGCGAGTTTACAAGCATGGAAAAAACCATAGGCAGCGCCATGGAAGCCAGCAGCGAACCGACAGGCTTTTCCTTCATAAAAGTATCATTCATGAAAAATCCTCCTTACACATAAAAAAGCCACACAACCTGCCCTTCTGAATTCCGGCAGATTGTGTGGCGAAAAAAGTCGAAACTGAAAAATCCACACTATGTTTTAGCACGTCCACCTTAACAAAAAACCAACTGAATGTCAAGGAAAAAACCCCCTTCTGGCAATATGCACAAAACCTGTCGAACCATGGTGGATAAGTGAAAAATTATCCAAAAAGTTTTCCACATGACAAAAATCCGCAAATAGGCCAATAATCAAGTTATACACAAAATTATCCACATTATCCACAAGGATAACAATGTGGAAGACTTGATTTACATAAAATAAATTAAACATATGTTTTGTGTAAAAATGATAAAACTGCAAAACACTCGAAAAATATTTGTAAAACTATTGACATTTTTAAATTCTAAATATCATAGAATATTTCGAGAAAAAGATGTAATTAAAGGATATAGAGAATAAAAATCAGAAAATATAAAATAAATTTTTGTAAAACCATTATATTTATACAGGTGGAAATCAGATGTATGGAAATGTACGCAAAAAAAGGACAGTGATCGGATACAACGGACACTGTCCAGTGTTGAAAAGTCTTTCCAGATTGTGGATAAATGTGGATAACCAAAAAAATTCTCCACAGAACCGGAAAAGATCTGCGGAGAATTTGTTTAACTGTTCTGTTTCATTCGTTTGATCACCTTCAGACGTGTAAACTCTTCTCGCTCTTTTTCCTCCAGGGCATTGGTGATGTCCCTGGTGAGAGTCTCATATCTTGGGATGGTGATATTCTTAAGCGCGTTGGCACGCTTCTGGGTTTTTTTGATATTGGTGGCAAGACGGATAGCTGCGTTCTCGATCATGGAAAGCTGAATGGACAGTTCTTTCACACGCTCGAAAGCGGCCTTGGCCTCGTCCAGGGACAGCTTGGTGCTGTAGTAGGCGTAGGTCGGCGTGTTGCTGCTCTGCTTGTCATATTCCACAAGAGGAATCTCAGTACCCATAACGCTTCGTGTCTTGATCCGGATGGAATTTTCCACAGGAACGGTATGGGAAATCTGGTCTACAAAAGCGATACCGATCTCCATGTTAGCTTTCTGCAGGGCTGCATAGGCAGTACGGAAAGTCTCATCGATCTGAGTCTGGATATCCTTTGCCTGGTCGATCAGTTCCATCATTTCACGGATCAGGATATTACGCTTTTTGTCCATAAGCTCATAGCCCTGTCTGGAAAGAGCCAGAGAATTTTTTGCAAGTATGAGATTTCCCTTGGTGGGAAAGGTATTCGGATCCATAAAATCACCTCACTAACGGACGGTTTCTCTGTAATACTGATCCAGAACTTTGGTATCGATACGGTCAAGCTCTTCTCTTGGAAGAAGTCCAAGAAGCTCCCAGCCTTTATCCAGAGTCTCGATGATGCTTCGGTTCTCAGTCTCAGACTGTCCTACGAACTCAGCCTCGAAAGCTTTACCAAATACAAGGTACTGTTTGTCCAGCGGAGAAAGCTCATCTTCACCGATAACGGAAGCCAGGGCTCTTGCGTCGCCTACTTTTGCGTAGCAGGAGAAGAGCTGGTTGGCAACATCCTGATGATCAGCACGTGTGAAGCCTTCACCGATACCATCCTTCATCAGACGGGAGAGGGACGGCAGAACATTGATCGGCGGATAAATAGCCTGGCCATGAAGCTGGCGGTCCAGTACGATCTGGCCTTCGGTGATATATCCGGTAAGGTCAGGGATTGGATGGGTGATATCATCATTAGGCATGGTCAGGATCGGGATCTGGGTTACAGAACCTGTGCCGCCGCGAACGATTCCTGCACGCTCATAAAGAGTAGCAAGCTCACTGTACAGATATCCAGGATAACCTTTTCGGGAAGGAATCTCACCTTTGGAGGAGGAAACTTCTCGCATGGCCTCGCAGAAAGAAGTGATATCTGTGAGGATAACCAGGATGTGCATGCCTTTTTCGAAAGCAAGATACTCAGCGGCAGTCAGTGCGATCTTCGGTGTAAGAAGACGCTCAACAACCGGGTCATTGGCAAGGTTCAGGAACATAACAACGTGGTCGGAAGCACCGCTTTCCTCGAAAGTCCTGCGGAAAAATTCGGCTACGTCATATTTAACACCCATTGCTGCAAAAACAATGGCAAATTTCTCATCGGAATCGCCGCCCAGGGAAGCCTGCTGAACGATCTGTGCAGCCAGCTTGTCATGGGGAAGACCGTTACCGGAAAAGATCGGCAGCTTCTGGCCGCGGATCAGGGTAGTCAGTCCGTCAATGGCGGAAATACCGGTGTTGATATAGTTTCGCGGATATTCACGTGTTACCGGGTTCAGCGGAAGACCGTTGATATTCAGGCTGACTTCCGGTGTGATCTCGCCAAGACCGTCAATAGGCTGGCCGATACCGTTAAAAGTACGTCCCAGGATCTCAGGGGAAAGCCCGATCTCCATTGGATGTCCGGTAAGACGTGTGTGTGTATTGCCGAGGGACATATTATCTGTTCCCTCAAAAACCTGGATAACAGCCTTATCCTCGTAGATTTCCACGATACGGCCGATCTTCTGCGTGCCGTCCTCCATGTGGAATTCTACGATCTCCTCGTAAGATGCGTTCTTAACACCCTCAAGGACAACAAGAGGGCCGTTTATTTCACTCAGGCCAAGATATTCGATTGCCATAAACTGATCCCTCCTTTAACCGTTTCTTTCCAGTACGTTGTCGTAGAAATGGTCGATATCTTTGTGATACTCATCAAAACGCTCCAGTTCTTTGTTTGGAACTTCGTATTTGATAGCAATGATACGCTCGAAAATTTTATCCTCTTTCAGCACGGAAACCGGCATGCCGCGGTTTACAAGGGCACGGCATTTCTCGTAGAGATAGAGGATGGTCTCCATCATCAGGAACTGTTTTTCCATAGGGACACTGGTGTCTTCCTGGTGAAAAGCGTTCTGCTGAAGGAATCCGAGACGGATCACTCTGGCAATCTCCAGCGTCAGTTTCTGGTCATCCGGGAGAACGTCGCTTCCGATCAGCTTAACGATCTCCATGAGAGAACTTTCCTGGTTGAGGATAGCCATGATCTGGTTTCTGTCATAAACGAATTTCGGGGAAACATGCTCTCTGTACCATGGAGTCAGGTCTTCCAGATATTCGCTGTAACTGGTAAGCCACTGGATCGCAGGGAAGTGACGGGCATAGGCAAGAGCCTTGTCCAGTCCCCAGAAACAGCGGACAAAACGTTTCGTATTCTGTGTAACAGGCTCGGAGAAGTCACCGCCCTGAGGGGAAACTGCACCGATAATAGAGACGGAACCTTCTGTTCCGTTCAGGTTCTGCATCATTCCCGCACGCTCATAGAATGCGGAAAGCTTGCTTGCCAGGTAAGCCGGGAAACCTTCCTCTGCAGGCATTTCCTCCAGACGTCCGGAAAGCTCACGGAGAGCCTCAGCCCATCGGGATGTGGAGTCTGCCATGATGGCTACGTCATAGCCCATATCGCGGTAATATTCTGCAAGTGTGACACCTGTGTAAATAGAAGCTTCACGGGCTGCAACCGGCATATTGGAAGTGTTGGCGATCAGAGTAGTACGGTCCATCATCAGATTTCCGGATTTCGGGTCGATCAGTTTGCTGAAGTCCTCAAGAACCTGTGTCATCTCGTTTCCACGCTCACCGCAGCCGATGTAGATGATGATATCTGCATCAGACCATTTGGCGATCTGGTGCTGCGTCATGGTTTTTCCTGTTCCGAATCCGCCTGGAACAGCAGCAGTGCCACCCTTTGCGATGGGGAAAAGGGTATCCAGGATACGCTGGCCTGTAAGAAGCGGAACGCTTGCCGGGAAACGTTTGTAAGTCGGTCTTGGAACACGGATCGGCCATTTCTGGGCAAGTGCCAGCTCTTTCTCAGTGCCGTCATCAAGACGGATGGTAACGATCGGTTCCAGAACTGTGTAGGCACCATCCGGAACTGCATGGATAACAGTTCCGTGAGGGATGTTTGGCGGAACCATGGATTTATGAAGGATGGAAGCGGTCTCCTGTGTCTCGGCGATCACAGTACCTGCGCCGATCACGTCTCCTTCTTTTACTGTGATATGGGTTTCCCATTTTTTCTCGGTGTCAAGGGAATCAACGCTGACACCGCGGGAAATATATTTTCCGGAGGCCTCTGCAATTTCCGCAAGAGGCCTCTGGATACCATCAAAAATATTGTGGATGATTCCCGGTCCAAGGAGAACGGAAATGGCATCTCCTGTTCCGGTAACGGTTTCTCCGGGTTTCAGTCCTGTAGTTTCCTCAAAAACCTGCACAGTTGTCATATGTTTCTTAAGTCCGATGACCTCTCCTACAAGTTTCTCAGGGCCTACATAGACCATCTCGGAGATCTTGAATCCGGTGTCCCCTTTGAGGTAGATAACAGGGCCGTTGACACCGTATATAATACCTGTTTTACTCATGTGATGGACCTCCGTTGAATTTGAAATCTCTGTATGCTGCGTTGTATCCTTCCTCAAAAGAATTGTCGATGAGGATGTTTTTCTCAGGGATCACAGCTTTGATTCCGCCGATAAAGGAATCTTTGGAAAGCTTCAACGGAAAACCTGTCTTGATCGTAAGTGATTTCAGACGGGGTTCATCTTCCCTGGAAAGATAGATCTGGATCTCATCGTGTTCTGCAAAGTACACAGCTTCTTCAATCTTGCTGCAAAGATATTCCTCATAACGGGAGGATTCCATAAATTTCAGGATCTGTTCTCTGACCTCTGAAAAAAGTTTCTCTTTTAAGCGGCTCTGTCTGGCAGTCCAGTCACGACGGATATTCAGCTGTTCGGCTGAGAGAGCTTTGTTGATTTCGCGCCGGGCGTTTGCAATCTCGGCTTTCCGGGAGCTGGCAGCGTTTTCCAGGGCCATTTTTTTATGTTCCTCCATTGCGGCATCCAGTGATTCTTTATGCTTCTGGACCTCTTTTTCCGCCTGACGGCGGGCTTCTTCCACGGAGGTATCATAGAAGTGGGTGAGTTTTTCTTCGATTGTCATAATATCACCTGCCTATAATTTTAATCCGATGGCCTCATTCACGTATGAAGTGATGAAATCAGGCCTGCGGCCGGTACCGTGTCTGTCAGGAATTTCTATGATGAGAGGTGTTTTGTGATGGAGTTTTACATCGTCGATGATCTCGGGAAACTCCCGGCCGAATTTCTCGGTCAGGAGAATGATCCCGATCTCTTTATCTGCGATAGTACGCTCCAGAGCTTCTTTCAGCTCATCGTGTTCATGGACAACAACACCTTCTACACCGGCCAGTCTCATTCCTGTCAGAGTATCAATATTGTCGCTGATCAGGTACATCTTCATATCAAAGTTTACCCAGGATCATGAAGGAGATGATCAGTCCATAAAGAGCAACACCTTCGGCAAGACCTACGAAGATAAGGGATTTACCAAGGATGCTCTGATCCTCACTGATTGCTCCAAGTGCTGCGCTTGCCGCACTGGCAACGGCAATACCACCACCGATACAGGAAAGTCCGGTAACGAGTGCTGCTGCGATGTAGCCCATACCTGTTGCAAGGCCTGCGTCAGCACCTGTTGCAGCCTGTACAGAAGCTCCGCCTGCGAATGTTACGGCGATGGCAACAAGCATGATCCCGAAGAAGAAAAATGCGTTTACACCAAGAGCTGTTTTGTAGCGGCCGCGGCTTTTTTCGCCGAGAAGATAATATCCAAATGGAAGAATGATGCTGAGTACAAGTGCAACTGCGATTGTAATCTGTGTAATGACTGTCATGATGATGACCTCCTTAAACTTAAATAGTAATTATTTATTCTTGGAGCAGAACGGCTCGAATTTACGTCCGCTGCCTTTGTAGAAACGGCTGAACATTTCGTAATATTCCAGACGGAGTACCTGGATACCTACGATCAGGCCCTCCATAGCGCATACGAAAAGGTTTCCGAGGATAATGACGATCCAGTTCGGACTGCCGTTCTCTGCGCCTGCAAGCATAAGTACAACCTCCATCATAGCTGCGTGGCTGACTGCAAAAGCACCGATACGCACGAAAGAGAGTGTATTGGAAAAGTAGCTCAGGATAACCTCGAACAGTTCGAAGACACCCTGTATGATAAACATGCCCTTTTCTTTTGGCATGACTTCGGCTTTTTTCTCAACCAGGTTGGTAAGCGGCTCCTTGAAGAAGATCAGAAGCAGCGGAACACCAAACATGATGGCAAGAACAGCTCCGCCGGGAACTGCATGGCCGGAAACAAAAAGTCCGATGCAAAGTACTGCAGATCCGTAGAATACAAGTCCGGCCACAGCGTTGGTGTCGAACCAGGTTTTTTCAACGTCATGCATCTTAAGGGAATTGATGATGTTGAAAACCATGCACAGAAGGATGATTCCCATGCCAAAGCCGATGGCAACGATAAATACGGTATTCAGTTTTCCGATAAAAGGTATGGTCGTCATACTGTCTACAGGTCTTAACCACAGGGCAGGTATGACATCTTCAAATCCAAAGATACTGCCGAACATCAGTCCGAAGAATGTTGAGAAAATTCCGGCGCAGCTGATGATTCCGGCAAGGTCGATATGTTTCAGCTTGTACAGAAGAAAACCGCCTATAAAGAGCAGAAGTCCCTGTCCTGCATCACCGAACATGGCTCCGAAAATGAAGGAGTAGGTGATGGCAACGAACCAGGTTGGGTCCATCTCGCCATAAGCGGGAAGTCCATACATCTTTACATACATTTCAAATGGTTTGAAAAGTTTCGGGTTCTTCAGTTTCGTTGGCGGCTGATGGCTTGGATCGTGTTCCAATGATGTGATATCTTCGCCGTCTACCAGGCAGAAGATCCGTTCGTCGGATGCGATATCAGCCTGAAAAGCTCTCGTGTCAGCTTCTGTCATCCAGCCGCAGAGAATATAGAAATTCTCATGCTTTCCGGTACAGGCAGCAGCTTTACGTACATCGAAGTTTCTGGAAAACTGCTGGAGTGTATCTCTGGCGGAAACAATGTCCTCGGCTCTGTCAGAGAGGAAACGTTGGCGTTTCTGCTTCTGGGCTTCCAGATGCTTCGTGGCATCTTCGTACTGTTTGCTTACGCTGGAAAAAGCCTGCTGAGCTGTTCCTGTGTAATTATCCGGTACAAAGATCTTCTCAAAGTGCATGGAAGAGTAGGCGGCATCGATCTTGCGGGCCTCATGCTTCGGTACAAAATAGACTCCCCAGACATACTGGTCATCTTCATCACATTTCAGGAAGATGGTGTTCAGGTTGTCGTAAATGTATTTCTTGAATTTCTCATAATACTGTTTCTCGATACGTCCGAAATGAAAATGAATGTACTTCAGATGCAGAATAGAGGAAATATTGTAATCAATATTTCTGAATGGACGTATGATCCGCAGGGATTCTTCCAGGGAGGAACATTTCTCTTCTAATTCAGCCTGTTCCTGCTGGAGCTGATCCGACTGTTCACGGATCTCCTTCACTGTGGAAAGTGCTTTTTCAATACCAGGACTCCGGGTGGAAGCGGCAGGAGGACTTTTCAGTTCTTCGTAAATGGTATTGATGGAACTCAGGGCGTCTCTGTATGGATTGACCTCGAGGAAAGGTGTCAGGCTTTCTACTGTGGTCAGTTCAGAGAGCGCGTTTTCCAGATGGATCTCGTACTTGCACAGGTAGGTGTTTACAACCCGGTCGATATCTGCCTTAGGACCGGTGATGCTCAGAAAATTCATTTTTTCAATCACGTTGCTACCTCCTGGTTATTAACCGTTGCGTATATAACGCAGGGATTGTTCTGGATCCACGCCATAGCGCACGCACTCAAGGGCAATGGTCAGACGGTTGACTTCATGTTCTTTATGATACAAATAGGAATAAATAACTGCTACGGAGTAGGGATCTTTGCGTGCTTCTCGTTCCAGCACACCTCGGAGAATGTAGTTATAAAATTCTTCCAGATTGGCTACAGTCAGCTGTTCATATTTCTTACCATAATAGGTTCCGGCAAAAATACGCCGGGTCTCTTCATATGTGGGAGCTTCCACAAGTGAGGTAATCTCTTCTTTACGGAGCTTGTAGTTCATGGGGATCAGCAATGCATAGATCGCAGCTGGATCCATGTGAAAACAGCGTTTGGAACGCTGGATGAACTGCAGGTTCAGCATATCGAATTTCTCACCGTAGGCTTTCGTGATCTGAGCCAGATCATTGCCTTTGAAAAGCTTCTTCCGCACATTCCAGATCTGTGAAAAATACGAAAGGTCAAGTGCCATGCCGAAGTCAAAAAGCGTGGCGTTTCCCCGTTCGTTGACCTGGGACAGAGGAATGAAAAAATCATTTCCCTTCAGTGCTGCGATAAATTCATCCATATTGGTGCAGGCTGCAAGTCTGTCGATATCCAGCCTGGAATGATGCCTGAAAAAATCGCGGTAAGGGGAAATGTCTACGGGGTCTGTATCTCTGTGGTCAAAGAGATTCGTCATGATCTCTTTCAGGACACGGATCTCATAGCGTTTCGAGTAAAGCGTCAGGAACGTTCTCTGTTCCTGGTTCGCAAAGTGGTAAAGCCTTGAAAAATTCAGGAAGATGGATTTCTTCAGGAGTTTTTCTATCTGGCCGCGGTGAAGGTCATTCTCATCGAGACCGGACCAGATATCCTGATATTCCGGAGTTCGTTTCAGGTAGGCTGTTACCTGGGGGACATTGGGAAGCTGAACGATCTCTTCAAGCTGCTCATCTGTCACAAGTCTGCTCTGCATGGCGCGGATCTTGGTAGAGAGTCCGCTGTATGAGAGGACAGTGCCCATTGAATCACTTCCTTTCCCTTCAGGTTTCGGTAATTCCTGTTATTTTCTGAAACAGCTCTTTGCAAAGAGTCCCGTGGTTGGCTTCGTAGTAGGTATCCAGCCTGGACAGCTGGCCTTCTGTCTCGGTACGAAGCTGAGTGATCCGGGCATCTTTCTCACGGGCCAGATCTTCACGGATCTTCTGGATCTCGGTGCTGGTCTCTGCATCCAGGGAGGCATCAAAATCTTTGGTCTGTTTTTCGGCTTCTTCTGAGAGAGCTTGTTTCTGCCTGGCAGCATCCTGCATGATGGCATTGGCTGTGGCTTCGATTTCCGAAAGTTTGTTTAGGATTTGTTCCATTGCGCGCCCTCCTTGTTGTTAATGTTAGTTATTATTTATAATTGATTTTTATATGATACACCTTTTTTCTGGTAAAAACAACTAAAAACTTGTTAAATTTTTTGCAATATTTGAATAAATATGTTCAAAAAAAGACGAAAAGAGGGGATTCTGTTTATTACACGATATATTCTTTTGGGGTAAAAATGAAAACCGCAAAGGGGCCGTAAAGCCGCAGCTCCTCTGCACACCCCCTCGGGCTTTTTTTAAGGAGTGCTTGGATGTGGTGTGGGGAGGAGGGAATAATATTTTTTTTTATTTTTTGCTTGCGGTAGCAGGCAAATTGCATGTATAGTGGGGTATTGGGACGTCTTGTGGTTATTGGATGTTCTGGTAAGGAACTGTAAATGAGAAGTTTTATCAACATATCATAGGAAGATTTAATTGGAGGTTGATTATGAGATTACGTAATATTCCTGGTGCCAAGGATGCTATTTTGGAGTGTGACTGGGTGATTGATGAGCCGGAGAGGTTTAAGGGGAAGTGGGAGAGTGTTTTTGGGGTGAAGAGACCGCTTTTTCTTGAGGTTGGTATGGGTAAAGGGCGTTTTTTGATGGATATGGCGCGGCTGCATCCTGAGAGGAATTTTATTGGTATTGAGATGTATGACAGTGTTCTTCTTAGGGCTTTGCAGAAGAGAGAGGAGCTTGAGGAGCAGGGAGAGAGTTTTTCCAATCTGGTGTTTATCCGGGTGGATGCCAGGTTGCTGCCGGAGATTTTTGAGAGGGATGAGGTTGATGGGATTTATCTGAATTTCTCTGATCCGTGGCCGAAGGCGAGACATGCTAAGAGACGACTTACTTCCAGGGAGTTTCTGGCCAGATATGAGCGGGTTTTGAAGAAAGATGGCGTTGTGGAATTTAAGACGGATAACCGGGGACTGTTTGATTTTTCTCTGGAAGAGGTGAAGGATTCCAACTGGAACATGGAAGTTTGTACCTTTGACCTTCATCATGATGAGGAACTGGTGAAAGGCAATGTGATGACGGAGTATGAGGAGAAGTTTTCTTCCATGGGCAATCCAATCTGTAAGATGGTAATTAAGCAGAAATAGAGGGAGTAAGATGCAGGAAGAGATTTTTGAGAAGTATCCGATACCTAAGGCGTATTTTAAGCTGGCACTGCCTGTTGTGTTCAGCATGATAGTTTCGCTGGTCTATAATATGGTAGATACTTATTTTATTGCAGGAACAGGAAATACGGATCTGGTGGCTGGTGTTGCGCTGGGGACACCGATCTTTACATTGATGATCGCTTTTAGTGATATTTTTGGACTGGGCGGAAGTTCTTTTATTTCCAGGCTTTTCGGGGAAAAGCGGTTCGAGGATGCGAAGAGGATCAGTGTGTTCAGTTTTTATGGAGGAATCATCTGCGGCGTGGTGACTGCGGCTGTGCTGATGATCTTTCGCAGCCAGATCCTTGGGCTTCTGGGAGCAAGCGAGGCTACCTGGGAGTATGCGTCACAGTACTATACCTGCATTGCCCTTGGTGCGCCGTTTATTATCGTTTCGCTGACTCCGTCCAATCAGCTTCGTACAGAGGGTTTTGCCACAGCGTCTATGATCGGGTCTGTGCTTGGTGCAGTTGTGAATATCATTCTGGATCCGGTTATGATTTTCGGGCTTGGCTGGGGTGCAGCCGGAGCTGCAACTGCTACAGTGATCGGTAATGTCTGCACAGATATTTTCTTTGTGTGGTTTCTTATAAAAAAGAGCAGAAATCTTTCTGTGAATCCGAAAGGTTTTCACATCTCAGGTGCAGAGATCGGGGCGGTTTTTGCTATCGGTATTCCGGCTTCTGTGACCAATTTGATGCAGAGTATAGGGATCGCGCTGACCAACCGTGCGCTGCTTGGGTTTGGTGATGATAAAGTTGCTGCTATGGGAATCGTTATGAAGATCAATATGATCGCTGCCCTGGTGTTAGTTGGCTTTGCTTTTGGCGGGCAGCCGCTGATCGGTTACAATTACGGTGCAAAAAATCGGGAGAGACTGAAAGGGACATTGAAGTTTGCCTATCTGTTTGAGGGTGGGCTGGCTCTTGTACTGATGACTGTGCTGGGATTTTTTGCTCCGCAGATGGTTCGTGTCTTTATGAAAGATCCGTCCGTTGTGGAGAATGGTGCACTGATGCTGCGTCTGCAGCTGGCTGGTATGGTATTTATGGGAATCGTGCTGATCAGTATCTGTACGTTCCAGTCAGCAGGTCAGGCTGTTGGGGCATTCCTTCTGTCTGTGAGCAGACAGGGAGTGATCTTTGCCATTGTGCTGACAGTGGCACTTCGCGTTGCAGGATATCATGGCGTGCTGGCATCCCAGGCGATTTCGGATTTCCTTACGGCTGCGCTGGCTATAGTGCTTGTGTGGCGTTGGTGGAGATCTGTGGATTTCTGATACAGTATTTACGAAACAATAGTATTGGTTGCTTGTCCGTGAATCTGATTGTGAATGCCTATATTGATATGTGATTGAATACTGTTACAGAGTGAAAGAGAAGTAGATATTATGTTGATATACAGGCAGGCCGGAACAAGGGGCTGCCTGTTTGCATATAATACTACAAGATTATATAGGATATCGGTT
Organism: Eggerthellaceae bacterium; assembly: GCA_963598855.1. GTDB lineage: Bacteria > Bacillota > Clostridia > Lachnospirales > Lachnospiraceae > Blautia_A. The sequence continues at coordinate 6,423 of CAVBVT010000044.1, read as the reverse complement.
AAGATATCCTGGAGATTTCCATCATGAAAAAAAGAAAATCCAATTCCTTCCGCCGCAGCATCAACACCGTAAACCGCAGCATCACTGCTCAGGCCGCCCACATCCGAAATTCCCTGTCGGAAATGGAAAAAACTCTGGACAAAATTGCATCAAATGAAGATACAAAAAATAAAAAAGAAAAAAATAAAAAAAATTAAAAAAAGGTGTTGACTTTCGCCAGACCATAACGTATAATACAACATGTCTTGAGGGAACGAAAGACAAAACAATTAAATAAGCGTCTTTAGCTCAGTTGGTAGAGCACCTGACTCTTAATCAGGGTGTCCAGGGTTCGAACCCCTGAAGACGCACTAAAAGCACTGTTTTTGCAGACATGAGAGCTGCGGGGACGGTGTTTTTTGTTGTGCATTAAAATGATGTTATTTTAGCCTTGAATGATTTTGACAGCAGTGTTATAATGCAAACATAAAGAACAACCGCTCACAAGGGGTTGACCTTATAAGAGAGAATAGAAATTCCACCCTGTCACTCGGCCAAAGTTTGGGGTGGTTTTTCTATGTAAAAAATTACTTACAAAACGTTAATACGAATGTAAGCAATGCTAGTACAGCGAATATTAAGTAAACGCTATATTGACTTGTCTGATTTTTCATATGCGGCGTTGTCGTCAATCGCCGTAGCCACCGCTACGCCTCATTCCTCTGCCTTGCATATGAGAAAATCATCCTGCGTCAATATAGCAGATACTTAATTTTCGCTGTACTAGAATGAACATGCCAAAAGCCATGAGATCCTTGAAGTCGAAATGATTATTGTTCATCAGCACCACCTCCATCCTTTTTAGAATAGAGGTCAGCCACCCTGTGATACGGTTGTTACTGGTTAGTTTAACATATGTATTGGAGACAAGCGCAAAATGTTCTGAAAAATTCCCCCAGAAAAAAGGAGGGCCGGGTCTTGGAACGGACCCGGCAGAGTATGAAAAGAAAAATAAGTAATGATCTATAAGATGAAAAAGCTTTGTGCTTTATTTGCTTAATAATATACCGTCAAAATGTGATGGAACTGTGAGAAGCATTTTAAAAATCTGTGAGGAAAATCTAAAGATCCTATAAATTTCGAGATTGTTTGTTCAAACTAATCTGCAAATAAAGAGAAAACACTCTGAAACCATGGAAAATTCTGGAATATCCCCCAATATATTAAAAATAATAAGGACTTTTTCGTAACCATCCCCTGTATAATAAATCATATTAAAAAAAATCTGAATCGGAAACAGCTGCATGATCAGGCAGACATTAACTGTATTCAGATAAAGAGGGAGGGAACTGGTTATGGAGAGAGTGTTTGAGGCAATCAACGGTGTGGTCAGCTTCATTGGGCCATTATCGGATTTTTTGTGGGATTTTCCTACAAATTTTGAGTGGTACAGCAGCATTTCCATTCTGGGAAACATATCTTTTGCAATCATACTGCTTCTGGGATCAGGAATTTTTTTCAGTTTTAAGATTGGATTTATACAGGTAACGTATTTCAAAAAAGGAATCAGCAGCATGACAGAGAAACGTACTGTTGAGACGGGAATTTCCCCGCTGGCATCGTTTTTCCTGAGTTCGGCTATGCGAGTAGGACCCGGAAATATCCTGGGCGTAACAGGAGCCATTGCAGTAGGCGGTCCGGGAGCTTTGTTCTGGATGTGGATCTCCGCATTTTCGGAATGGCAGTTGCGTACATGGAAGGCGTGCTTGCCCAGATTTTTAAAGAAAAGAAAGATGATGAATTTGTAGGAGGACTTCCTTTCTATGGAAGGAAACTTCTCGGAAACAAAGTATGGATCGGAGTTTTTCTTTCTGTGCTGTATATTCTGTATGCGCTTTGCTGTCTTCCTGCACAGGGATTCAACGTTGTTTCCTCTGTAGGACGTATGGCAGAGATTATAACAGGGAAGACTATTGCAAGCGGCAGCCTTCTATTATATAGTAGGAACTATCATCGTGCTCATCACAGCAGCCATTGCATTCGGTGGAATCAAAAAAAGTATCCAAATGGACGGATATGATGGTTCCTGTGATGGCAGTTCTCTATGTGGTGGTTGTACTGCTTCTTATCGTATACTGATAGATCCACAAAGTCTGCTTCCACATTTTTTTCAGGGTGCCCTGCTTCAGATGTTTCCAGACCAGCTGTATCTTATCTTTCATTGCAGATCCTCCAGCAGGTCAATGGCGTCCTTTATAGTGTGGGCAGCAGAAGGATTCTTGGTGCACAGAAGGTGAAGCACTGGCACGCAGTCCACGATTTTTTCTGCAAAGGACAGGTTCCTGGTAAGCAGGATTTCTTTCCAGGAAGGAGAAATCATACGCTGCATAACCCGGAAGATTTTTTCCGAAGGAGGTAATTTTTCCAGCCGGTCTGTCTGCGGGTCACGCCCCAGGAGCACGATTCCTCCAAGCACATATTGTTCTGCAGTAAAAATCTCCGAGGTTCCGCACCAGGGAATTCCATAAACAATGATCTGGCCATCTTTAAATCCCAGAAGATTGAGATCCCTGTTAAGATATGGTGTGCCAAAAATCTCATGCCATAGAGCCGTGTGAGTTGATTTTTCCATTCCCGAATGCCCGGAAAAAAGTCAAGCCTTATCATGATAGAGAATGGATGCGGAATGAATGGCAAAGAGTCCGTTTTTCTGCGCAATAAAAAGGAAAAAGAGGCGTATTGCGTGGAACAGGTTGTCTGTATTAAGCTCGGTTGCCTGGGCGTGGCAGTAAATCCGCACGTAGGAACCGTCCTTGAGCATGTGAGCTTTATAAATATTCTGCATCTGAGGAAAAAGAACAACATAGCGGTCAGAATTCTCGAAGATGGTAATTTCGGAATTCTGCAAAAGGATCTGCTCATAACAATGGCTGGCCGGAGGTGCAGTGACCAGTTCAAGTATCTGATCTGGTTCCGCAGAAAATTTTTTATAAAAGGGTTCGAAACATTTGGAAAACAGTTCCCGGGGGCCATATAATTTCATCGTGATCCCGGCAATGACCATAGAGCCGGAAGGTTCTTTGGAAATCGGATGAAGATCTTCTGTGATCATTCCCAGGCTTGTAAGCTGTGTAAGAAAATCCATCACATCACTGCGAAGTTCCGGGAAAAAAGATTCATCCAGATGATAAACTCTGGCAAGCAGTTCTACCAGATGTTCAGGCTCGGCACACTCATTGTGCTGCAGGATATTCCACAAAAATGAGCTGGTCTCATTGAGGATAAAGCCTTTTTTCTGGTCTGCGATCTGCTGTCCGTATGGCAGCAGGTAACAGGTATCTTTGATTTTCCGGAGAGTATATCCGGGTTGACATCTGAATATAATAAAAAAGTTTCCTTTCTTTTTCTGAAAGTCAAAGTTGTCAAAACAGATTATAACACAAAAATCAGCAAAATCTTCCGGTGAGTTGAAATTAGACATTGTAAAAATTCTGCGACTCATTTATAATGGGTAACAGATTCTAAAGATGTTATAAAAAACAGGAGGAAAGCCTTGAAAAGAGAATTAGTTATTGTCATTGATTTTGGCGGTCAGTACAATCAGCTGGTTGCAAGACGTGTCAGAGAATGCAATGTATACTGCGAGATCTATTCTTACAAGACAGATCTTGAGAAGATTAAAGCGATGAATCCTAAGGGAATTATCCTCACCGGCGGACCGAACAGCTGCTATGAGGCAGATTCACCGACTTATCAGAAAGAATTATTCGAGCTTGGAATCCCGGTACTGGGACTTTGCTATGGAGCACAGCTCATGATGCATGTCCTTGGCGGAAAAGTTGAGAAGGCAGATGTCAGCGAATACGGCAAGACAGAGCTTCTTATTGATAAGAAAGATTCCAAGATCTTCAAGAATGTATCCGACAGAACGATCTGCTGGATGAGCCATACAGACTATATTTCCCAGGCTGCACCTGGATTTGAGATCGCTGCACACACAGCGGACTGTCCAGTAGCAACTGCACAGAACGAAGAGAAGAAACTGTATGCGATCCAGTTCCATCCGGAAGTACTTCACACAGTAGAAGGAAAGACAATGCTTTCCAACTTCGTACTTGGTGTCTGTGAATGCGCCGGAGACTGGAAGATGGATGCTTTCGTTGAGCATACGATCAAAGAGATCCGTGAGAAAGTCGGCGATGGAAAAGTTCTCCTTGCTCTTTCCGGCGGCGTAGATTCCTCCGTAGCAGCAGGACTTCTTTCCAGAGCGATCGGCAAGCAGCTTACCTGCGTATTTGTAGACCACGGTCTTCTTCGTAAAGATGAAGGAGATGAGGTTGAGGGTGTATTTGGACCGAACGGCCAGTTTGACCTGAACTTTATCCGTGTCAATGCACAGCAGAGATATTATGACAAGCTTGCAGGTGTTACAGAACCTGAGGCGAAACGTAAGATTATCGGTGAGGAATTTATCCGCATCTTTGAGGAAGAAGCCAAGAAGATCGGTGCAGTAGATTTCCTTGCACAGGGAACAATCTATCCTGACGTTGTAGAGAGCGGTCTTGGCGGAGAATCCGCAGTGATCAAATCTCACCACAACGTAGGTGGACTTCCTGATTTCGTAGATTTCAAAGAGATCATCGAGCCGCTCCGCGACCTGTTTAAAGATGAGGTTCGTAAAGCCGGTCTTGAGCTTGGTATCCCGGAAAGACTGGTATTCCGTCAGCCATTCCCAGGCCCGGGTCTCGGAATCCGCATCATCGGTGAAGTAACAGAAGAGAAAGTACGCATCGTACAGGATGCAGATTATATCTACCGTGAAGAAGTCGACAAAGCAGCCGCCGACTACAAGAAAGAACACGGTGAAGATCCATCCTGGATGCCAAACCAGTACTTCGCAGCCCTTACCAACATGCGAAGCGTAGGCGTAATGGGAGACTTCAGAACCTACGATTACGCAGTAGCACTCCGCGCTGTCAAAACAATTGATTTTATGACAGCCGAGTCTGCAGAGATTCCTTATGCAGTACTTAATAAGGTGATGAATCGTATTATCAATGAAGTTAAGGGCGTGAACCGCGTATTCTATGATCTTACTAGTAAGCCGCCTGGAACGATTGAGTTTGAATAAAAAATTTAACACATTAAGAGACTGGAAAGCCTTGAAAACAGGGCATTTCCGGTCTCTTTGCTTTTGTTCTGGTTCTATTCTGGTTCTGTTATCCAGTGGAATAATGTGGTTCTATGTTTTTTTATGCAGAAATTAGTGATCTGAACGATATTTCCAGTCCCACAGGGTATGCGTGTATTGATTCAGGTAATTCACAATATCCTGATAAGTCTGATATTTGTCTTGAATGCGACAGCCTGTGACGGAAATGGGATTGAGCAGTATATGATAGTGGTAGTTTAACGCATCGTTATAACTGCCGGAATGCAGAACCATGACAGCCTGATAGCCAATGGATGAGAAATAGTCCTGCAAAGCATAAGCACCTTCTTCCAATATGGTACACATGGATTTTGAGGTTCTGGTTGTAAGAATGAAATGAAACATTCTTCTATGGTCTGTCATATTATAAGGTGCCTGTAAACGGTAATATTCTTCAATAATCTGATCGGAGTTATCTTCATTATCAATATATGATGTCAAGATATCTTCTTCATCTGCAAACAGTGATCCGATGGCATAATTTAAAGTGTTCTGAATAACAGTATCTCCCTGATATGGTTTACGGACTACAAGTAAAGTTCCTTTTTTCATAATGTTAGTTCTCCTTATGTTTATCATAATATTAGGTATATATAGTAATAATATCTATATATGGTATATAAGAAATAAGATAATAGGGTATATAGTATATATAATGAAAAACCCTGCAAGGTAGGAATCTCTCCAGACCTTTACCATAGTGTTCATTGGTTATTTTTTACAAATATTATTTGTGGCTGGCAAAGATTATTTTTTGTTGTCTTTTGTCCGTTTCTTTTATTTTTTACTGATAAAAATATTTCTGATGAAACATAAAGGTATAGAAAAATACAGATAAAGGAGACGAGCATATGAATACACCTGTTGATGAAAATGAATTGCTGTCAATCGAACAGCTTTGTGACCGTTTATTTATATCAGCAACAACAGCTTATAAATTATTACAGTCAGGAGAGATAAAAGCTTTTAAAGTTGGAACATGGAAGATACCTGTTAAAAGTGTAAATGACTATATTGAAAGAAAATGTGCTGATTAAAGGAAAACGTGTAAGTGAAAATCTTGTACTGAAATCGTATATTATATTTATGCAATTAGCCGGACATGATCCGCCTTACAGGAACATAAAGGAACGTAGTGGAACATAGCAGACTGCCACAGGCTTTACCGCCTGTGGTATTTTTTGCCCTTTTTGAAAAACTTCCGAAATACAGGCAGATATTATAGTTGTGAA
>CAVBVT010000043.1:0-19627 GCA_963598855.1 Eggerthellaceae bacterium | reverse complement strand
TACCTGTTGCTCCAATTATGATCATTAAAATCAAATATACACCGCTCATTGTTTTCTCTCATTATTATATAACCATAATCAATTAACTCTTCAGAATTCTAATCATATATTTTTATCATGACATCCTGCCCTTTTTTATTTCAACAATTCTGCACAAATAACCTGAAAGTGGTAATAATTGGCTTATTCAAAAAAATCTCAGCTCTGCTCACAAATAAAATTCAGGAAAATTTCACTTTTACCCCCCCCCACTAGACTTTCCCCCTGTTTTCATGTATATTTGACATATAACGACACTACGGCTGCCTAGGCAGCCGAATAATTTTGGAGTATGCGTATGTTGAAGCTTGCGATCTGCGAAGACAGTGAGATCTTTGTGGAGATTATAAAGAAAAATATTGAAACCATTCTGAAAGTCCCTTATGAACTGCATCCATTTCTCTCCGGAAAGGAATTCATAGCTTCTCTGCCAGAGATGGGATGTCCTTATGATATTGTTTTTCTGGATATTTCTCTGGGAGAGGATACGGTTTCCGGAATTGAACTTGGCCAGATGATAAACGGGGCGAATCCACGGACACAGCTGATCTTTATCAGTCAGTATCTGGAATATGCTTCGGATGTCTATTCTACGAAGCACATCTATTTCATTTACAAAAACCGGCTTAACGAATATCTGCCGGCTGCACTGGATGCTGCACTTAAAAATCTCCAGACAAATGAAGAGCAGTTTCTCACACTTAAGATCAGACATTCTCACATCCGGATTGCGGTAAATGATATCCTGTATCTGGAACGAAATCTGCGTGAAACACTTATTTATACAAAAACTGAAACCTATACCGTCCGCGACAAACTGAATATTCTCCAGCAACAGCTTCCGGATTTTTTCGTATGCTGCCACAGAAGTTTCCTTGTGAACCTTCATGCAGTTTCCAGGCTCCAGCATACAGAGATCACTTTGAACACCGGCCAGCAGATTCCTGTCAGCCGCGCACATTATGAAGATGTTAAAAAAGCTTTTTCTCTGCTGATGCTGTGATTCCGGAAGACTGACTTTTGTATTTTGCCCTGATATCCTATAGTATTTCCAAGAAAGAAGGTACTTTCATGCCACAGTTTCTGAAATTTATTTTATACATTGTTCTTTCCGGTTCTTTCACAATTTCCTTTGTCTGCACCCGTTTTTATACTGGTATCCTTACACCGTCCCGGAGCTTTTTTTCAAAAGACCGCGCCCGTTTTTTTCTTTCATTTATGCTGCCCATAACAGCTGCCACTATGTCAAAATACTGGTTTCCCAGCATGGGATCCTGGCTTATCCAGCTGACGGTTCTTCTCCTGACAGTTTTTTATTTTTCCGATCCTCTGAAAAAAAAGATTTCCTCATTTCTGATTTTGGCATGTATTATGGCAGTTTCCGAAAATATCGCTTTAATGTTTCTCCTGTTGGTTCGTCCCCTTATGCACAGAGGAGAACCGTTTCGTTATAATTTACCCTATTACACATCTGGCGAATTCGTTTTTTTAATGATCGTAGATTTATGTGTTGCACTGCTGTTTGTTAAAAAGCTGATTCCTCTGCTGCAAAATTATTCCCAAAGTATTCATCTGACCACCATTGCTGAACTCCTATTTCCCGTACAGGCGTCTTCGCTTCTTATGGGAATACTGCTATATCAGGAAAATTCTCCCTGGTTGAAATGGCTGATCGTTTTATACTGGTTTCTCGAATTTCTCTGCTGTCTGATCATAGTCCGGGCTTTTCACAACATTTCTGTCAGAGAAAAAAGACACGAACTGTTGCTTCAGAAACTAAATTTTATTCAGAAACAGCTGGAATATACAAAAGAGATGGAACATGAATACCGATCTGTGCGAAAATGGAATCATGATATGGAAAACCATCTTTTTTCACTGAATTACCTGATCCGCGAAAAAAAATATCATGAGGCAGATTCATATCTGGAAACAATTTTTTCAGAGCTTCCGCCAGAAAAGAGGACTTTATGAAACGAGGCTTTATTATTCTTTTTACAGAGCTTTTCTTTGTTCAGGTATCTCTTTTCCTGCTGGCTCTGCTACATGAACTTTCACTGCTCTGCCAGACAGTTCTTCTCATTTCTATGGCTCTTGCTTACCGCAGTATCTACCTTCTTGCCCAACGCTCTCTTAAAAACGCGCAGGAAGAAGCAAAGTTTCAGGCTCTTCAAAAGCAGGAACAGTTACAGAAAGAACAGGAGCAGCTGTTTGTTTCCAGAAAGCAGGAGACTCTTGCATTTCAGCAGGCTACCATCCGGAAACTTGAGACACTTCAGAATTATCTGAAAACGAACGAATATGATAAGATCCAGGACTACCTGCCTGCCATCACCGATGATTTTCAAAGAGAACGTTTCCACCCTATCTGTCAGGACAGCCTGATCAATGCCATTCTTGCGGACAAAAGATTTCTTGCCATGCAGAAAAATATCAAAGTTATCTACGAGATTCTTCTTCCGGAGAGATCCAATATTCCATCTTCGGAATTGAGCAGTATATTTTTCAACCTGCTGGATAATGGAATCGAAAGCTGCAACGCTTCTGGTTCTGAATCGCCATTTATCTCTGTAACATCAAAAATGTCCGCCGGTTTTCTCACTGTCCACATGCAAAACAGCAAAGATCCGGTACGACCATTCAACCACAAAACATCAAAAAAAGATATCCTCAACCATGGATTCGGCCTGTCCATAATTGAAGATATCTGTGCCAAAAATGATGGCAGCTGTCAGTGGATTGACAACGGAGATACCTTTGATTCTGTTGTTATGTTGAGGTACCAGTAATATCCGGCAAAGCAGACTTCCTATCTTTCTGTTTCACTGCGTAGTTTTCCACGCATGTCAATCAGATATTCGCACCCCCACAGGGGACTTCCCTGATTCGATTAAAACAGCGAATTATTTATCACCATTCAGAACTTCATCAGCTCCAGCTTCTTCTCCCTGGTCAGCTGCTTGATCCGGTACTCCCGGCTCATGGCTTCTTCCTTTGTGGCAAAACCCTCGTAATACACCAGCTTCACCGGTCTTTTGGCCCGTGTATATTTGGCACCTGCCTTGCCTTCATTATGGGCTTTCATCCGCCTGGCAAGGCAGTTTGTCCAGCCGGTGTAGAGTGTGCCGTCTGCACACTGTACGATGTATGTGTAGTTCATAGTAATCTCCTCTTCTGTAAAAAATTTCTGCAATGCAATGCCAATATGCCAGTACATCTTCCATAATATCTGCCTTCCTGTAAAGCAAATATCCGTCAACCCGCATATTCCTTCTATGTAAAGACAGCCACCAGCGTTTCTTCAGCAGCCGTCCTTCTATGCTCAAGCAGCCGGCACAATCATGTATTTCACTTATAACAAAAAGATAAAGCAGGCTGGGATTCCGGCTGCGGATTTTCCCACCTGCTTTATTATACGTTCATTTTTAATTTCTGTGAATAACCTACTCGATCACACAACTCTTCAGTTTATAAATCTCTCCGTCAACTTCCGCTGCTTCCACCTTCACAGCTTGCTCGTCCATCTCCGGATAATATCTGGTAGAAAAAACAATTTCTCCGCCATTCACATAAATTTCCACTGCTGTAGTATCTGCAAGGATTCTGAGAGCTTCAACCTTGCCAGATGGAATATGCGCCCTGCGCACTTTTCGTCCTGCGCCAGCTTTTTCGGAGAGAGCTAATGAAATATTTCCGTCCTGATAATCCAGGAGAAGGTTTTCCCCAAGGCTTACTTTACCCTGCTCGCCTTTTAACTGGATATCCAGATCAAACGGTTCATTTACCGGAATCTCCACGCTGGAACCACTTACAGAAGTCCCCTGCTTTCTCAGCCCGTTCAGTTCTTCCACCGGATACTGATAAAGCATTCCGTTCTTATAAGTAACTTCCCGCGGAACAGTCAGACAGTGCTGCCAGCCTTCTGTCTCAGCAGTTGGATTCACATACTCATCATCTGCGTCCGGCATTCCCATCCAGCCGATGATGATCCGTCTGCCTTTTCCATCCTGGAATGTCTGCGGCGCATAGAAATCAAAACCGTAATCCCATTCCCGGAAATCTTTTTCCTCAGGCTTACCATCTTTCAGGATAAAATATCCGGACTGGTAAATATTCTGGAAACGGTACTCTTCTCTTGTCAGTCCCTGCGGTGACACAGAAAGTACTTCCTGATCTCCCAGAGTAAAGAAATCCGGGCATTCCCACATATATCCGAAAGTATTCTCTGTAGTCAGTTCACGGTCAAATTTCCAGTCTTTCAGATTCTCAGACTTATAAAAAAGTACTGCACCTTTATCGCCTTTCTGACGGCCGCCCAGGATCATGCGGTACTCTTCTCCGTCCTTCCACACCTTCGGGTCGCGGATGTGGCAGGTGTAATTCTCCGGATACTCTTCCCAGGAAATGGATTCCTCTTTTGTTCCGAACCGGATACCGTCCTCACTCTCCACGTGGAGAGTGCTGGAACGACGTCCATTGTTGATGTAATCATAGTCTCCATCCATCTTTACATTACCTGTATAAAAAAGATGAAGTTTATCCTCCTCTGCAAGTGCAGAACCTGAGTAAACACCATGACAGTCATAAACACTGTCAGGCAGAAGCGGAACACCTTCATATCTCCAGTTGATCATATCCTCACTGGAATAATGTCCCCAGAATTTCAGACCGCCGTTGGCTTCAAAAGGAGAATACTGGAAAAACACATGATATCTTCCTTTATACCAGCATAATCCATTTGGATCATTCAGCCATCCGGCAGGCGGCATCAGATGATGTGTCAGACGGCTCTTCTGCATCGCCCTGCTCACTGCTGCCGTTTCCTCGATTTTTCTTACTTCCTCCGCAAGCACTTTCGTCAGAGAACTCATTATTATTTTACCTCCAGTACTTCAGAGCTGTTGTCTACTGCTCCTTCTGTAAGCATTTTTACTTCTTCGTAATCATCTGTATTTGTTACGATCAACGGTGTGGTCACATCGTAACCAGCCTTCTTGATCTCCTCCATGTCAAAAGTGATCAGTGTCTGGCCTTTTTTGACCTGGTCGCCGTCTTTTACATGTGCTGTGTAGAATTTACCGCCAAGCTCAACGGTATCAACTCCGATATGGATCAGCAGTTCCAGACCGCTGTCTGTTGCAAGGCCGATCGCATGTTTTGTGTCAAAAATTGTAGAAACTGTTGCGTCGCAAGGTGCTTTTACCTCACCTTTAGACGGAATCACTGCCATGCCTTTTCCAAGGACTTCTGATGCAAAAGTCGCATCTTTTACTTCTGAAAGCGGAATTGCAGTTCCCTCAAGCGGGCTGTAGAGGGTCTGCTCACCAGCCTCAGCTGTTTTTTCCTCTGCTGGCTTCTCCTCGGCAATTTCTGCCGGGGTATCTGATTTTTTCTCTGTTTCAATATTTTTTTCAGCTGTTTCCTGTACCTCGTCCTTATATCCGATCATCCAGGTGAGCACGAATGCCACACCAAATGCGATGGCAAACATGAGGATATAAGCAACCGGGTTATTCAGGCACAGCAGGATTCCGAAGATACCGGTAACACCTGTTCCTGTAGCACCAAGACTTGTGATGGATGCAAAAAGTGCTCCGCATGCACCGCCGAGGCAGCCCATGATAAACGGCTTTCCGAAACGGAGGTTTACACCAAAGATCGCCGGCTCTGTGATTCCCATACATGCACTTAAAGCAGACGGAACAGCCATGGATTTGATCTTCTGGTTCTTTGATTTCAGGCCTACAGCGAGAGCTGCACCACCCTGTGCAACGTTGGCTGCGGATGCAAGCGGCAGCCAGTAGGTAACGCCGAATTTGGCAATCTGTCCCAGGTCAATGATGGTGTACATATGATGAACACCTGCAACAACTGTCGGTGCATAAAAAGCACCCATGATAAAGCTTCCGATTCCGAATGGCAGAGCGATCAGCCACTGAATTCCATCCAGAAGTCCGTTCTCAACTGCTACGAAGATCGGTCCGATAATGGAAAGTGTAAGATAACCTGTTACAAAAACGCTGACAAGCGGTGTTACAAAAAGATCGAACATTGCAGGTACGACTTTATGAAGTCTCTTCTCGATCTGTGCCAGTACCCATACTGCAATGATAACCGGGATTACATGTCCCTGATATCCAACCATGTCAATGGAGTAAAGTCCAAACCATACTTTCTGTGTGGCCTGTACTCCTTCCGTAGCAACTGTCCAGGCGTTCTGCAGGTTCGGATGGATCATGATCATACCGATAACCGCGCCCAGGTAGGGGTTGGCACCGAATACTTTTGCACCGCTGTAAGCGATCAGGATCGGCAGGAATGTGTATGCTGTGTTACTGAAAAGCTGCGCAAATACATAAATGGAACCGTTGGTATTAATGTTCAGGAAGCCGTTATTTACCATGAAGTTCAGAGCTTCCATGATTCCCATCAGGAATCCGCTGGCTACGATAGCCGGGATGATCGGGACAAAAATATCTCCAAGTGTTTTAATAAGTCTCTGTACCGGATTGGCCTTGGATGCTGCCACCTGTTTCAGTTCTTCCTTGCTGCTCTCGGAAACTCCGGCAATCTGGATGAACTCATCGTAAACTTTGTTTACAACTCCTGTTCCCAGAATGATCTGCATCTGTCCCTGTGCGAAAAATACACCTTTTACTCCGTCGATGTTCTCCACGTATTCCTTGTCTGCCTTGTCATTATCTGCAATGACCAGACGAAGTCTTGTTGCACAGTGGGCTGCAGAAATGATGTTTTCTTTCTTTCCTACATGATCATAGATTTCCTGTGCGGTCTTTCTGTAATCCATGTCCTTCCTCCTTTTCTTTCCCCGTACATTTTCTGTTTCATTCTTATTATGAGATTGATTTCATATATTTATCTGAAAAGTGCTGATCCTTTGTTCTGTATCTTCTTGTTTTTAGCGCAAATTTCTGTATTTTCTTTTATTAACCATATATCGTTATGTGTTATTATATGGAATCGTTCTCATATCTTGCTTGTATTATAACCACTGCTATTCCATTTGTAAATCCTTAACATCTCACAAATTTTCCCGTCCAAAATTGTACACATTCCATAACAGGAGACGTAAAAAACAGGAGCAGATCCTTTTTCTCCCAAAAATCTACTCCTATTTCTTATAAATTTAGGTATCTCATCTATCTGTGAGATTCCCGTTCCACAAGTTCACAGCCCATCTTGATCTCCTTGCTGATCCCGGTATCATTCTCAATGAGGTCGGCCAGCATGGCTGCTGCCTCCATTCCACTTGTTTTGTAATAAAAATGCACGGTAGTAAGTTTCGGCTCCACGATCTTGCCCGGAACTCCGTCACCGATTCCCGCAATCTGCACATCCTCGGGAATGCGAAGTCCGATTTCCTTAAGATAGGTCATGGCTCCTACTGCCATGGTATCTGTGGCACACACAAGAGAATCAATAGACGGATCTTCCTCAAAAAGCTCCCTGGCCATCTCATAACCGGAATCCATGGTAAAACTTCCCACCTTCATCCTCTCCTGCGCGATCTCAAGCTTTTTCTTATGAAGAGCATCTTCGAAGCCTTTTCTTCGCTGTGCACCTACAGCCGCATCTTTATCTGTGACTCCAATATAGGCAAACTTGCTGCCTTTCTCCGCGAGCTTCTCTGTCACCTGAAAAGCCGCCTTGTAATCGTCCTGATAAATACATGGATATCCGTCCAGATGCTGTCCCAGAAGTACAATAGGAACTTTATAATCTTTCAGCATCTGCTTATGTTTCCTGGTAAACATGGTCGCAATAAAAACAACTCCGTCTACCTGACGTTCTTTAAAAAGTGAAAGATATTTCAGTTCCTCTTCCACATCATTGTTGGTATTGGCAAGGATCAGCTGATAACCTCTCCGCGTAAGGATGTCACTGATTCCTGCAACTTCACGGCTTATGGTATCGGAATTGATCTTTGGAAGGATGACACCGATCAGACTTGTTTTTCTCGTACGAAGTGTCTGCGCCTGGGAGGACGGCTGGTAGCCTGTCTCCTCGATCACTTTCCGGATAACTTCTTTCTTTTCACTGCTTACATATCCATTGTTCAGATATCTGGATACCGTCGCTCTGGAAACGCCTGCAAGTCTGGCTATTTCATTAATATTCATACCTATGTACCCCTTCTTCTGTCCTTTATGTCTGTCATATGCTGTCGTTATATGTAGATATTTATATTTATGATTATACACGTTTTCCTTCCGGTAAAAAAGATTCTTCGTGAAATTTCAGTGGGAGATTCCCCCTCCCACTGATAAATTCATCCAACATATTACTTATATACCTGAAGCAAAAAACTCCTTACAGCACAATCACTCCAGATATTCAAACGGATCCACCGGATTTCCATCCTTCTTCACTGCAAAATAAAGATTCGGACCTTCCACGGAATAATATTTTGTCGGCTCGCTGATATTTCCGATCACTTCACCTTCTTTTACTGTATCCCCCTCTGCAACAGAAAGATCTTTAAGCTGTCCATACACAGCCTGATATCCGTTTCCAAGCTCCATTGTCACAGTAGTTCCTGTGCAGGCATCCTGCTCAACGGAAAGGACCTGGCCATCTGCAGCCGCATAAACCGGCGCGTCCTCCACAGCCTGAACTGCGATCGCCGGACTTACCCTGTACTGGTCAAGAGTTGGATAATACACGGTTTCGTTCATATTATAATCGATCAGAACATTTCCTCGGACCGGCCACTCCATAAGAGAATTCTCAGTAAAATTCAGATTCTGCGCTGCAATTCCTGCTGCAGAAGTTTCAGTACTGTCTGTTCCTGTACTTCCAGTTGAATTATTTCCAGCAGCTGTACCAGCAGAAGAAATTCCATTACCTGCAGACACACTAGCCGCAGAATCTACTCCAGTACCATCTGCTAATTTACCTGCTGCCCCACTATTTCCTGTCGCACTGCCATCTGTACCAGCCACACCTCCAGTTGCACCATCGTCAGCTCCTGTTCCACTGCTTCCCGCCATGTCATCCGCACCAACCGCAGCATTTTTCACCGCATCTTCATCCGCAATTCCCGAACCATCTGCCACATCCGTGCTTCCATTCCCGGAAACTCCCTCATCCTGCGCATCTCCCCCATCGGAGATCTCTGCTTCCAGTCCTGTCTCTTCCATCTGAACAGAATCCTCCGGGGACTCTGTAAGAGGCTTTGTTCCCAGCTGATACACTGTGATTCCAAGAGCTGCCACTGCTGCCAGAACTCCGCCATTGATAATTCCTCTCACAACTTTACTTTTCATCATATTCTTTCCACCTCTGTCTGATATGTTCATTTCCGATAACTGTTCACCAGTACATCGTTTCTGTATCTATAGTGTGTCCAGAATATGATTCTCTATTCACTTTTTACAAATTTTCCAGTTCCATGGCCGGAAAATATTTTTTCAGGATCTCTGCCGCGCTGCTCCCGCCTTTCGCCATCTCATTTCCGCCAAACTGGGAAAAACCCACGCCATGGCCGCTTCCCCTCACTCGAAAAACGTACACATCATCCTTTTTCTGCAAGCTGAAATTCGCAGACTTCAATCCAATCCCCGCCGCAAAACTCTCTCCCTCCAGGAGATTTTTTCCGCTGGAAAGCTCCGTCACATAGCCCGCGCTGTCCCGGTTCCTGATCTTCACCTCTCCGGCCTGACCCACGGGAATTTCAACCACTTCCATATAATCCGGCGATTTTTTGTCCGCACTGCTGTCCACAGATCTCAGATATGTATACGCCTCATCCCGAAAAGCCTCTCTTCCGCTGCGTGTTTTTCCCCCACTGACCTTGTGCCACGGAATCAGCTTCAGCTCCCCCTGATACGTCAATACCTGGCCACTCGTTTCTTCTGCTGCCAGCTGATAGACTTTGTCTTTCCGGGAAAAAATATCTCTGATATAGTCTCTGCCGTCAGTTTTCTCCTGCAGGATCTGCGGAAGTATTTTCCCCTCCCCGAGCATTCGCTGGATATTCGACCTTGCGATCACAGTCTGCGCTTTTATGGTTTCTTTTTCCATATTCGGTTCGATCTGGGAAGACACGATAACCGGAAGAAATATCTCCACTCCCGGCCTGCGCTCCGCCATGACCATCTCAGTCCCATTAAACACCGCCCCCATAAAATACGGCAGGACGATCACCAGAAACACCACCAAATACCGGAAGTACACATATTTTTTCATAAAAACACCATAATCGGTCTTTTTCCTAATATATGTTCTTTTGCAAAAAATTATTATTTGCGCTATACTGGTGTGACTATATCCTATTGCACTCACAAAAATCACGGAGGTTTATCAAATATAATGCTTGCTATTTTTCTCGCACCGCTTTACATTCTCATCAATATTTATATCGTCCGCTGGATGACCCTTTGGATGGGAGCCTGTACGCATTTGTTTCAGACAACACTGTTTCGGGTGTGCTTTGTGGGCGTTTATATTTTTCTGGCGTCTTCACTGCTCACCAGTTTCCTGATCCGGAAGCCGCCGACATTTCACCGTTTTCTGAAAAATGCGGCAAATTATTTTCAAGGAACGTTCCTTTATATTCTGATCGTTATCGTTACAACAGATCTGGCAAGACTGATCCTGAAACATACGCTTCATCCAGGCTGGCTTTACTCCCGGAAAGCTTTCGTACTCACCGGAGGGATCTGCACAATACTTATTATCGGCATCAGCGTTTACGGAATTTTAAATCAGTGGAATCTTAAGACAAAAACTTATGATATGAAAGTAGATAAGCAGGTTGAAGGAATGGATTCCCTTAAGATCGTCCTGCTTGCAGATATTCATTTCGGTTACAGCATCGGAGAAAAAAATGCAGAGCTTCTTGTTAATGCCATCAATGCCCAGAAACCGGATCTGGTGTGCATTGCCGGAGATATTTTTGACAACGAATATGAAGGGCTGAAAGACCCGGAAAAAACTGCTGCCACCCTTCGGTCTATCCAGTCCAAATACGGCGTTTATGCCTGCTGGGGCAACCATGACCTTAATGAACCGATCCTTGCTGGCTTCACTTTCCGTTCTGCAAATAAAGACTATGATGATCCCAGAATGACACAATTTCTGAATGATGCCAACATCCAGCTTCTCAATGACGAAACTGTTCTTATTGATGACAGGTTCTATCTTACAGGACGAAAGGACCCTTCCCGCTGCCGCAAAATGGCTGACACACGCAAGAGTCCTTCCCAGCTTACCAAGTCACTGGATCTGAGCCGCCCTGTTATTTTTATGGATCACCAGCCTGGCGAGCTGGATGAAGTAGCTTCTTCAGGTGCAGACCTTGATCTCTGCGGTCATACCCACGACGGCCAGCTGTTCCCCCTGAACATCATCACCGGTCTCGTCTGGGAAAATTCCTGCGGCTACCTGAAAAAAGGAAACATGCACAACATCGTCACATCCGGCGCAGGCATATGGGGCCCGAATATGCGAACTGCTACAAACAGCGAGATCTGCGCCATTACCGTGCATTTTTCCTGAAACCTCACTCAGGCTGGAAAGCGGATATCTACATTCCGCTCGATATATATTTATAAATATAACCCCTCAATTCACTCCCCCCAGGACTCGGAAATGACCATGTCCTGGGGATTTCAATTACAGCTCGATGCTCCCAACACACATTTCCATCTCTCGGATTATTACCCACATCAACTTTATCTATTACATTTTTACGTCCTCTGCGGGCATGTCCCCATCTTTTTCTGCATGCTCTTTCGTCTATAGCAACCACCGCACTGGCCCCTGCGCTTGTACCTGTACCTGCATCTACGGCATTTCGCACACTTCCATAGCCTGTCCCGCAGCTCCAATCCGCCCCGGCCGCTGCATACCACGCCGGTCTTCTTCCAATCATTTTTCTTCCGGCAGCCTGCACGCGGGAGATTTTTTCCATAAGGATTCCGAAGAACACTGCTGCCACCTGAAAAATCCGCAGCATTTCCATACGATCACGCTGCTCACTGCGACCATGAAATTTCCAGGACAAGGGCGAATTCATCCTGGCACCGATCGAGTCACGACGCTCACTGCAGCCATGAAATTTCCCACGAGATTTTTCCCCCGGAAAATCCGCGATCTTTCCGTTCTTCTCCACGTTTCCGGTTCCCAGACATCCATATCCCATAAAAAATACCGCCTTTCTGCCAAAGACCAACTCCAGGTTTCCGATTACTGTTCGCTCCATCCACCGCAGCCCTCTGCAATGTACAAAGCCGGGAATGCGCACTTCCCACAGCTATACAGCTACCAAAAGCCTATGTAAGCCCTTCGCAGAAATAGAACCGAAAAATTTTTCTACCCTTTTTTATTTTTTTCCTGCTCCAGAAGCCGGAAAGAAAAACTGAGATAAAGCAATTCCTCCGGATCATCCAGATTTGATTCCAAGATCGCCTTTATTTTTTCCAGGCGGTACAGAAACGTACTTCTATGTATAAAAAGTTTCTTCGCGGACTGCACAGCATTCAGATGCTCGTCCAGATAAATCCGCAGCGTTTTCATATATTCTGTTTTCTGCTGCTCATCACATTTCTGAAGCTCGCGAAGCCTCTCATGGCAGATCATATACCCCGGCAGCCGCCTGGTAGACTGCTCCAGAATATATGAAAAAGCTACCTCCTTAAAATGATGGATCCACAGATACGGACGCGCCCTGCCGCCAACATCCAGCGCAAGACAGGCCTGCACATACTGACGGCGGAGATTTCCATGCCCTTCCATCACCCAGCTGTATCCAGCCTTGAGGAAACTTTCCCTGATAAAATATTTCAGCTTGCCTTCCAGCTCTTCTTTCTCCATTCCAATCAGCGCAAGGTTAAAATACGTTACAATATCTTCCCCATATGGAAAGCTGCAGGTACCTTCATAAGTTTTTTCCATATAGGAGCAGATCGCATTCTCCGTCAGATTCCGCTGATCCAGATACGTCACCTGAAATACAAGACAAAGATACGTCGCGTCCGGTTTCCATCCAAAATAAGAAAGCTGTCCGCTGATCTCCATATAGTCCGCAGTTCGGTCCGTAAGGATCCTCCTAAAAATCTTATGTAAACTATTACTGTTATTCCGGGAAACCGTCTCCTCCCTGGAAACGGTTTTCTTCACATACGGAGCCATAAACGCAAGAAGATCTCCATCGCCCTCCGTCAGCTCATGATTCACTTCCAGAAGAATGATCCTGTACTTGCACTGGCTTTTTTCCCTGAGATTCTGGTTATAAAAACAGCAGCCTGTAATATACGCAGGAAAAAGAAAGACATCTTCAGATTCCTGCATTTTATTATAAGTTTCATTCTGTTTCAGTGTATTGATATATTCCATATTTGAGGAATCCCCGAAAAAAATCCTCGATTCCGGCGGCACCTGTTCCTGTCCGGCCTCTGCTTTCAGAGTAAAATCTGCGCCCACTACTGAGATGGGATTTCCAAAAATATTCAGAGAAACTGCCAGCATTTCTCCAAGGGTTCCGTTTCCGCTGCTGACAAATTCCAGCTTTTCCTTCCACTCTTCCAGTTCATCAAAAATATCCTGAACATCATTAAGCACGCCTGCTGCACTATCTTTCGTCAAAACCCGGATACATGGAAATTCGCCGGAAAAATCTCTCGTCCTTTCCTGGCTTACCAGGATCACACAGATATTTTCTCCAAGAAGTTCCTGAGCTGAAACTTCTTTTTCCTCTGCAACATAGAAATGTCTCTCCCGAAGCTTCTTTCCCCTCTCGTACAAAAAAGGACGGCCAAATGCAGGCAGCCCTTTCAGTTCTCCTTCTGAGGAAGCATCCATTTTTTTCCCAAGCCATTCCAATATTACATTTGCTGTAAGCTTCATAATATAATATTCCTCTTCGTCAAAATTTCCCGCTTATGATTCCCGCGACATAATTCTTCTTCGCCGCAGTGCGATCCTGCCCGGAGGGCTTTTTTATGTCATTGGAACATTACGGAGTAATTTCTTATGACATAAAAAAACGTTTCGCCATCTCCGCTGCATCTACCGCAGTTTCCGTGTATGCATCCGCGCCCATCTCGTCTGCAAGCTCCTGGGTCATGGAGCCGCCGCCTACCATGATCCGGATATTGGCAGCTTCTTTTGACTCCCGAAGTGCTTTTACCACACGACCCATCTCCGGTATGGTCGTTGTCAGAAGGGTAGAAATACATACCATGGAAACATCAGGATTTTTTCGAAGCGCATTAAGAAAATCTTTCTCTGAAACATCAACTCCCAGATCGATCACCTTAAAGCCCGCACTTCGAAACATAATAGCAACGAGATTTTTTCCCACATCATGAAGATCTCCTTTGACCGTTCCAAGAAGAATGGTCGCAATAGGCTCTATTGAATTCTCTTCCATGATCGGTTCCAGTATTTCCAGACCTTTTCGCATACTTCTGGCAGAAGTCAGGATCTTCGGAATCCCGCCATCGCCATTTTTATATTCTTCACCTGCGTTTCGCATCGCCGGAATCATTGCTTCATCCAGCATCTGGGAAGGCTGAAGTCCCTCCTCAAGACCCTTTCGTATTAAATTTTCTGTTTCTTTTGGATGGCCGTTTTCTATAGCCTCTCTGATCTCCTGAAGTGTATTCATCGTAATTCAAGCCTCTTTATTCTTTTTATTCCAGGAAAAAACAGCTGGTGTATGTAATCGTTCCAGATCCGTAATAATATTCAATTCCACTGTCCTGACAGACCTGAGTTACCAGCATTCCGTATGCCTCCATTGAAGAAAAACGTTTATCCGGAAAACGGCACGGAGCATCCGGATAGCTGCATTTTGCACATCTGGTGCAGCATCCGGCTCCAAGAGAAAGAAGCTTTGGAAATTCTTTTTTCAGTCTGTCGTGCATCTCCACAAAATGTTCTTTATGAAGTGCTTCTGTTTCCATCATGCCCTCCCCGTCGAATTCGTCCTCCAGCTCTCCTTTTGTCTGAACGATGATACCTCTTGTATAGCCTGCAATATCTTCTCCGCATTCTTCCAGAGTTCCGCATGCAGGCGGACAGCTCCAGTTCCGTCCGTACATGTGGCATTTATCCGTACTGCACATCTGGCGCACCTCCGGAAGCAGCTTGATCTTCCCGGTGTCCAGCTCCTCTATCTTAAAAAAGCCGATTTCTTTTCCCATCTGCTGTAATTCTTTTAAGTCCATATCGTTCCCTCCGCTTAATTTCTCCCTGCTGCTTTTATTCTTCCGGAAATTCCAGCTGATCTACAAATTCATCCTGGAATTCAGGCAGTGCTGCCAGCTCCAGAAATTCTGTATGACGGGCAAGCCGTTCCGCACGCTCAAGTTCTTCTTTATTCAAAAGAGCCAGCTTCGCACCTTCTCCTGCTGCGTTTCCAACTGGAATGATCCTGTCTTTCAGGATTCCCGGAAGCATACCGATCCTGCACGCCCCTGCAGGGTCCATGTAGTTGCCAAAAGCTCCTGCAATATAAACCTGCTCGATCTGCTCCAGAGTAATTCCCATCTGCTCTGCCAGAAGTGCGATTCCCGCTGCAATAGCCCCCTTGGCCAACTGTACTTCACGAATATCTTTCTGACTTAAATATACTGGTTTTCCATTACCTGATTCAGACGGGCCAGCCAGAAGATACGCCGTCTTCGTATTCTCATCAATCTGAACAACTCTCGGTCCTTCCATCAATCTTCCTGTTTCGTCGATCACTCCTGCTTCCAGAAGAGAAGCAATAATATCGATCAGACCGGAACCGCAGATTCCCGTTGGCTTGCCATCTCCAATTACCTTGCATACAAGCTTTCCATCTTCAAGATGAGCATGTTCGATCGCACCTTCCGCACCTCGCATACCACAGGCGATCTTTGCCCCCTCAAAAGCCGGACCTGCCGCAGTAGAGCACGCAATGCGGCGTTTATCATTTCCAAGGACGATCTCACCGTTTGTTCCGATATCGATCATCAGCGTCATTTTTTTCTCTTCTTCAAGATTTACTGCAAGAAGGCAGGCAACTGTATCTGCGCCTACGAATCCCGCAATAACAGGCAATGCGATGAGCTGTCCTCCCGGATGGATTCCCAGACGGAATTTTTCTGCCGGAAATGTAAGACTCTGGCTGATAGCCGGATTATACGGTGCATGAACAAGTGAATCCGGTACTACCCCCAGGAAAAGATGATGCATGCAGGTATTTCCCACAACACTGACCTGATAGATATCCTCCGGCTCTTTTTCCGCTTCTTTGCAAAGTGTACGGATCAGTTTCTTCAAAAGCACTCTGATGCACGCAGAAAGCTCATCTGCACCATGTTCCAACGAATAATTAGCACGCATGATAACATCCGCACCATACTCTGTCTGCGCATTCAAAGCACTTGCTGTTGCCAGCTGTTCTCCTGTTCTTCCATCCAGAAGATACCCTGCCACGGTTGTTGTTCCAATATCAAACGCAGCCATCAGCACCGATTTATCATCCTGTTCTTTCAGTTCCAGAATTTCATCACCGCTTACAATGGCTCTGGCTTTTCCGCCTTTTTCTTTCATAAGCTGAATGATCACTGGAAGTATTTCCAATTTCGGCTGAAACACCCTGTCTGCCTTGCTGCCTTTTTCCTGGAGTTTCTTATTTACAGCTTCGCAAAGCCTTGTCCAGTCTGAGCTGTTTTCTCCTACTTTACATGGCTGTATCTCAATGTCCAGGATTTCCAGCTCCGGATGAAAAGCTACTGCTCTCTCCGTTCCTTTTACAAGAATCCTGTGTTCCGATGCCTGCTCAATGGTTTCCACTTCAAGGTCTGCTGTGATCTTTATCTGGCAGGCCTTTTCCACAGAACCATTGATCTTTACGGTACATTTTCCACATTTTCCGGCGCCTCCGCACGGTGCATCCGGGGATAACCCGGCCATTCGCTCAGCTTCCAGCACAGTTGTACCTTCCTGCACTGTGACTTCTTTTTTTTCTTTTGTAAAAAACACCCTGCATGTATTCAAATTTGCCACTCCCTGTATTTTATATTTCTACCCATATTTTCTTACTATTACCAGTTTAACTATTTATTCTCAGTAAGTAAAGCCCTATATAAAAATCCGCAGAGATATCGTATTTTCAGTTACTGTTCACTCCGTATTCAGCAACACGCGAAATATTACCAGTGAACAATAACTATTTTCATACTTAATCTCTGCGGACCATTTTTACATATATTATAATTACTTATCTGGGCTTAAAACAAAGCTCTCGGCTGATTCTGTTTATGCAACCAGATCTTTCGCTACCTGAGCTGCTGTAGCTGCGTCTGCTGTGTAAGCATCTGCGCCGATCTCATCTGCGAATTCCTGAGTAATAGGAGCTCCACCAACCATAATCTTGATATCTTTACGGAAGTCTTCTTTATTAAGAGCTTCAACTGTATCTTTCATTGCCGGCATAGTTGTTGTCAGAAGTGCAGATACACCTACAACTTTAACATCCGGGTTCTCACGTACTGCTTCAACGAATTTCTCGATTGGAACATCAACACCAAGGTCGATTACTTCGAATCCGGCACTCTCGATCATCATAGCTACCAGGTTTTTACCGATATCATGAAGATCGCCTGCTACTGTTCCAATGATCATCTTTCCAGCTACGCCTGCGCTTCCGCCTGCAAGGTGCGGTTTCAGAACATCTACACCTTTCTTCATAGCTCTTGCTGCTACCAGCATCTCCGGAACGAAGATCTCATTATTTTTAAATCTTTCACCAACAACCCCCATAGCCTTGATCATGTTATCAAGAACATCTGGTGCTGCATTACCCTCATCAAGTGCTTCCTGAACTGCTGCGCCGATCAGTTTCGCTTTTCCTCTTACTACCAGATCAAAAACTTCATCCATTTTACTCATAATACTTTACCTCCTGAAATTGATTTTGCACTCATTAAAGCGGATATTCGCAATCCGCATTCGGTTAAATTTTTCCTAGGACTGCAATCTCTTTTCGTACATTGCTGTTTCCCATATATGTTATCTAAGATTATTCTGTCAGGCTCCGCAACCCACCAGGGTTCTTAAATACATTCATTATTTCTTTACAGGTCCAATCAGACCGTCTCTGTATGCTCCAATGTATTCCATGCAGTAGTCATCTTCTCCAAGAAGAGCTTCTGTTGCATAGATCAGACCAAGCATATCTCTGTTTGTCGGATCAAGGATTCCACTGTCCAGACCAGCATTCATAGCCAGTACCATGAATCCAAGGTTGATCAGCTTACGAACCGGCAAGTTGAAAGAAATATTGCTGATTGCAGCTGTGATATGGATGGACGGATACTGCTTACGAACAGAAGTGATAACTTCGATATTTGTTTCAATTCCGTTCTCAGATGTACAAAGCATCTCAACCAGCGGATCAATGTGGATCCTGGATGGAGCGATTCCGTATTCTTTAGCTTTTGCCATGATCTTATCGAATACGCGAAGTCTGTCTGCTGCATTTTTCGGGATTCCGGTGTCATCGCTGAGAAGAGCTATAACTTCCCATTTCTTATTCTCTTCCTGTGCCATAATAGGGAAGATCTTATCAATCTTGTCACCTTCACCGGATACAGAATTGAAAAGTCCCGGATGTTTACAGAATTTATAAGCCTGGATCAATACATCAGTGCTTGGGCTGTCTACAGATATCGGAAGATCTGTTACTTCCTGAATACAGTCGATCATCCATTTCAGTGTTTCAACTTCCTCTGCTTCCGGAACGGATGCACAACAATCAATAAAAGTTGCTCCAGCCTCTGCCTGTTTTCTGGCTCTGTCTTTAATAAATTCTGCATCCCTCTTAGCGATGGCCTCTGCCACAGAAGGAATGGAACCATTGATCTTTTCTCCAATAATAATCATTTGCTACACCTCCTGAAGTATTCTTTCCGACAAAACGTACAGCTATGAATCCCCCGAAACATGCTGCCTTTTTCTTAACTGACTCTATTGTAGCAGATACTTTTTTAAATCTGTATACTCTATAGCGTGGAGTTTTAGCAGGTGTTTTCATACAATGTGTAGGATGGTCTCCCACACGGCTTTCCGGGCACAAGAAAGAATCCTGCTTGCAGGATTCTCCGCCTGCGGCGGGTCGCTTCAGCGACATAATTCTTCTCCGCCGCAGTGCGATCCTGCCCGGAGGGCTTTTTTATGTCATTGGAACATTACGGAGTAATTTCCTATGACATGAAAAAAGCACTGTCGAAATGACAGTGCTCTTAAAAAGTAGTGAGGCATCGGGGATTCGAACCCCGGACAACTTGATTAAAAGTCAAGTGCTCTACCGACTGAGCTAATACCCCATATTAAATTGTATACTTGGTTTAGCATTAAAACATACCCAGGCTTTTTCGAACCAGCCGTTCGCAAGACCTAGCATTAAAACATGCCTAGGCTTTTTCAAACCAGCCGTTCGCAAGACTTAGCATTAAAACATGCCCAGAGCCGGAATCGAACCAGCGACACGAGGATTTTCAGTCCTCTGCTCTACCAACTGAGCTATCTGGGCATAAGTAGCGGGGACAGGATTTGAACCTATGACCTTCGGGTTATGAGCCCGACGAGC
>CAVBVT010000042.1:0-20329 GCA_963598855.1 Eggerthellaceae bacterium | reverse complement strand
GATTGATCTCTGTTCTGAAGCTCTTCAGCAATCTCCTCATCCTTTTCTATCTGCTTCTTATATTTACGAAGTCCATATAATCTGCATGAAAACACATGAAGGGTAGAAATGATATCCTGCACGAGTTCTTCCCTCGGTGACAGTTCATCATTGTTCACAACCAGTATCGTTGTGTGGAATTTCATGCAGAATCTTTCAAACCAATCGTATCCAAAACGGATAAATCTGTCTTTATGCGTGATCACGATGGTTTTAACCTTCTGCTCCATGACCTCATCCAATAATCCATTCCATTTCTTACGGTTATAATCAAGTCCGCTTCCATAATCTTCAATACACTGGTCTACGATCATTCCTCTGGCATTACAGAACTGACGCAAAAATGTTACCTGCTTTTTAAGATCATCCTTTTGGCTTTTGGTAGATACTCTTGCATAAATAATAACTTTTCGTTCATCATGTTTTATATTTATACCTTTAAATTGAAGATACTGGTCATATGTGTAATAACGTCTGTCTGTTGGAGTTCGGTTTGCTTTTAAGATTCCCTCCCGGTCCCATCGTTGAAGTGTTTTTACAGAAACACCTAATAACTCAGCAAAATCTTTTGGTTTATAATTTGTGATATTTGATGTGTTCATAATACACCTCCATAAGTATATTTAAACACATTTAATATCTTTTTACAACATATTCAATTACTTATATCATCCTCCTTCGTAATAGTAAAGCGGACATCCGAAATCCGCACTCATTATCCTGATTATACGATGGCTGTTCAAAATATTCAATATTTACATCAACATTTCACAAGAAAAGGAACAGGGGGAATGCTATAGTAATATCAGAAAATAAAGAAACGATCCATAGAAAAAAGAAGATCACAGGAGGATTATCATGGAAGTAAGAACCGCATGTTCACCAAACGATATGAAACATTACACAACTGAGAGATTAAGAGAAGAGTTCCTGATCCAGAATCTTTTCCAGGCTGATAAGATCAACCTTGTATACAGCCACATCGACCGTATCATCACAGGTGCAGCTGTACCGGTTAACGAGAAACTTGCTCTGACAGCAGGCGCTGAGCTTCGTGCAGAGTACTTCCTTCAGAGAAGAGAGATGGGTCTAATCAACATCGGCGGTGACGGAATCATCACGATCGACGGACGTGTTTACGAAGTAAATGCAAGAGACGGAATGTACATCGGAAGAGGCTCCAAAGACATCACATTTGAGAGCAAAGACGCTTCCGACCCGGCTAAATTCTACCTCAACAGTGCACCGGCACACAAAGAGTACCCGACCGTTCTTATTAAACTGGAAGGTGAGGCATCTGAAGGCGTTGTGATCGTAAAAGACGAGAACAAAGTAGAGTGCGGATCTCTTGAGGAGTCCAACCACAGAGTAATCAACAAATACATCGTAACAGGCCAGGTAGATACCTGCCAGATCTCCATGGGACTTACAAAGCTGTTCCCGGGAAGCGTATGGAACACAATGCCTGCTCACACACATGACAGACGTATGGAAGTTTACATGTATTTTGATGTAGATGATGATGCATTCGTTATGCACTACATGGGCGAGCCGCAGGAGACAAGACACATCATCATGCACAACGGGGAAGCTGTCATCAACCCAAGCTGGTCCATCCATTCCGGATGCGGTTCCAAAGCATACACATTCATCTGGGGAATGTGCGGCGAGAACCAGGACTACGCAGATCAGGACTTCATCGAGAACAAAGACCTGAGATAATTTAATCGAATGCGGATGATTTTATCCGCTTGACCAGAATAAACCCAACCATAGATAAAAACCTTCATAAATATATAACCCATCTATTGTAAAGAAAAACCGGAGCATTCACAGCAAAGTGGCTGCTCCGGTTTTTTTCGGGTAGTTTACAGGAAATTATTTGTCAGGATAGTCTTTCCGGTGTTCTTTCCGATATTCCCCAGGTGTCATTCCATATGTTTTCTTAAATAATCTCATAAAATGCTCCGGATTTTCATATCCGGTAAGCTCACAGATGGAACTGATACTGAGAGAAGTCTCCCGCAGTGCACGGCTGGCCTGGCTAAGCTTCAGCTCTTTTATAATGGTGAGGAAAGTGCGGCCTGTTCCTTCCTTGATGAGTGTACTGAAATGCGAGGTGCTGTATCCAAAATGCGCAGCAGTGTCATGGAGTGTGGCTGTGCGGTAATTCTGGCTGAGATAATTCAGGATCTCCGGAATGCTGCTGTTGCCTGCAGCTTTTGTGAGGATGGATTCAATATCATTCTCATGGTAGCGAAGCAGCTGAGCCCACAGCATCATCAGCTGGGCATTAAGGAAAGCAGAGCGGTATCTGGCGTGAAGCATGTATTCAATATAAAGATCTTCCAGCGTGGAGCGGATCTGCGCGTCTTTTCCAGCATGAAAGATCAGGAAGTTTCCCTCTGTTTTCTGGTAGAGCACATGGGAAAAAAATTTCGCGAGTGCACTGTCAGCGGCAAGCGACTGAAAGAAAGTACTTTGGAAAGTAGATGCCCGCACAATAATATTAAAGGCAAGGCTGTCATCAAAAATTCCCAGACTGTGCCGGGTATTAGGCGGGATAATGCAGATATCTCCTGTATGCAGAGTATGATGGATCCCCTGGATCTGGTTGCTCACAGTGCCGTCATAAACACAGAGGATTTCAAAAAAATCATGTTTATGGGTAAACTCCGGAGTATAGCGGTAATGCTTGCTGATAATAATATTTTCCGGGATATTTGCGAACATATCGTTCTCACCCAGGTAAGGAAACCAGGGTTCCTGACGAAGTTCCGGGACATACAGCCGTCGGTCGCGGATGTAGTCCGGATCCAGGCTGTGAAGATATTCCTGAAAAGTTTCCGGGTGTTCTTTTTTCTGAAGATAAATATTCCGGTAAAAAATCTCATCTTCTGTGTATTCTGAAAGATATTGATGAAACTCTGATTTGGAGATCTGCATGGACTTTCCTTTCCAGACAAGTAATTTGGTGAAAATTAGCTTTTTTCAGTATATCACAGATTGCAGAAAGAACGAAAAAAATATCAGTTCTTTTCCGAAAAAAATGCACTTGTATAATGTTGTGGAAACGTTAAGATAGAGAGCAGAACAGAAAGACCGTAAAAACAGTATTATAAACCTGAGAGGAGAAAAACATGGCAGAAGTAAGCATTGATTTAAACATGGTACGTGTGTCCAACGAAGATTTCCTGAAAAAAGCAGCAGATTGTGCACCACAGTTAAAAGAAACTCTGGTACGACCGGTTGAAATTGTGGATATCCGTGAGACTGACGGTGTATATCCTGAGGTTCTTCACAGAGACTCTGTGGATAACATGAAGAATTATCATATGAAAAAAGGCGACAAGCTTTGCCTGGATTTTGGAGATCATCAGGTGGGATATGTGACACTGAAGCTTGCTTCTGTTGGAAGCCCGCAGGATGCACCGGCATTTTTTAAACTGAAATTCGGCGAGATTGCAAAAGAAATGACTGAGAAATCCGAGGAGTATGACGGATGGATCAGCCGCGGATGGATCCAGGAGGAGTGGTTCCATATCGACGTACTTCCTGCAACACTGGTACTTCCGAGAAGATATGCGTTCCGTTATCTTGAAATCGAGACCATCGATACATCCATGAAATGGCAGCTGGTAGTAGAGGATGTTGTATGCCGCAGCGTTTCTTCTGTCAGCCTGGATGATGTGCAGCCAGTTGAGACTGAGGACGAGATGGTGAAGAAGCTTGACCGTGTCAGCCTTCGTACACTGCAGAACTGTATGCAGGATGTTTTTGAGGATGGTCCTAAGAGAGACCGCCGTCTGTGGCTTGGAGACCTGAGACTGCAGGCTCTGGCAAACTATGAAACATTTAAAAATTATGACCTTGTAAAACGCTGCCTGTATCTTTTTGCAGGACAGACTAAGGACAATGGTCAGGTAAGTGCCTGCCTGTTCACAGAGCCGGAAGTAATCGCAGATGATACATTCCTTCTGGATTACTCCATGTTCTTCGGTGCAGCACTTTATGATTATTATCAGGCATCCGGCGATATGGAAACTCTGAAAGATCTGAGCAAATGTGCATACCGCCAGATGGAAGTTGCAGCAGAGCAGTTCAATGAGAAGCACATCCTGAAAGATCAGGAAGGTTTCTGGGGATTTATCGACTGGACAGAGGGACTGGACAAACAGTGCGGTGTCCAGGGTGTTTACATCTACTGTGCAAAACGTGTCCAGAAGATCGCAGAGATCCTTGGAGATGCAGCTGAGGCAGAGAAAATGGCAGAGGAGATCCGACTGAAAACAGAAGCTTCCTGGAAATATCTCTATGATGAGAAGGCAGGACTTTTTGTAAGCGGAAAAGAGCGCCAGATCAACTATGCGAACCAGGTATGGATGATCCTTGCAGAGGTTGCTGATGTGAAAACATGCGGAGAGATCCTTGATCGAGTGATCGCCCTGAAGCCGGAAAAAGGCATGGTTTCCCCGTATATGAACCACCATTTCGTAGAGGCTCTTCTTCTCACTGGCAAAAAAGAGCAGGCTATGGACTACATGAAATATTATTGGGGCGGAATGATCGGCCACGGAGCAGATACTTTCTGGGAACTCTACAACCCGGAAAATCCTGCTGAGTCACCGTACGGTTCCAGTATTGTAAACAGCTATTGCCACGCATGGAGCTGCACACCGACATATCTGCTGAGAAAATATTTCTGAGAATTACTTGAACGCAGGTCGTGAAGCGACTGCGTTCATGAGCAAGTAGCGAAGCGGATCGGGAATGTCCGCTTTACTATTAAGTTTACATAATTTAATAGAACCATAATCAGTTCCTTATAAAAAATAGAAATAAAATCACAGAAACAGCCTGTATCAAATGCTTTATACTCATAGCATTGATACAGGCTGTGTTTTACTTTTCGGCTTTTTCACTATGATGATGCGGTGACATATCGTCACTGTCTGTCATGAGATACTTGCGGATGGCAAAAAGAATGCCAATTCCGATGATACCGATCAGTGTCTGTGTAGGATTCAGATGTTCCACCACCATCTGTCTTGCAGTAGCGAAAAGCAGGACTTCCACAACGGTCTGTGCAGAATGGCGGCAGAGCATTTTTACAAACTCAACACCTACCACAAGGGACAAAGCCTGTGACAGGAAGGTGGTAAAAAAGTCCGTGTCCATATTCAGTATGGAAGTGCCAGCTGTTGTATAGATCAGCCGGAGACCTGACAGTGCGATCACAACCAGGATCACAATGGACAGAACGATCTCAGTATAACGGGCTACATTGTAGATCAGTTCATTGAAATGCTTGCGGATCTTGTGATTGACGGCAGTTCGATTATTCATATTGATTTCCTTTCTGATGCAATGAGTATACAGGAGTTGAGAAATCTATGTGAAGTACGACATTTCCTGCGTGTTTATAAATTCAGTATATCATGAACCAGACTGCAACGGATGTATTATTCTTCGAACATTGCCGGGTTGCAGATCGTTTGGCGGATTGCTATAATGCAGTGGGAGGAAAGAATGATGATAAACTGTTTATTTGTAGGAATGGGAGGTTTCATTGGATCTGTGTGCAGATATCTTCTGGGACTTCTGCCTCTTTATGTAATATTAAGTGCAGTGCTTGGAGTTCTGACCGTTTTTTGCGGACAGCTGCTTGTAAGATAAAGATAAAAACAGGAGGAACGGGAAAACATGGGAGAACCAAGAATTGATGAAACTATTTACACAGGAAGACCGGAGAACCCGGAGGGACGTCTGGAGAAAGAAATCCGGGTGTACGATTTTCTGGACGGTCTGGGAATTGAATATAAAAGAGCAGATCATGAGGCACTGATGACAATGGAGGCCTGCGAGGAAGTGGATAAGCTTCTGGGTGCGAAAATATGTAAAAATCTGTTTCTCTGCAACCGTCAGAAAACAGATTTCTATCTTTTGCTGATGCCAGGTGAGAAACCGTTTAAAACGAAATTTCTGTCCAAACAGATCGGAACGGCCAGACTTTCTTTTGCAGACGGGGAACAGATGGAGGAATACCTGAATATTACGCCAGGCTCCTTAAGTTTGATGGGACTGATTTTTGATAAAGATAAGAAAGTACATCTGGTGATTGATAAAGAAGTCCTGGCTGAAGAATATTTTGGATGCCATCCGTGTATCAATACATCCACCCTGTTAATGAAAACCAGTGATGTAAAAGAAAAAATCCTGCCGGCCCTCAGCCACGAATATCAAGTGGTAGAGCTGCCGACAGAATAAAAGATCAGTGTACGGGAGTAAAGTCCTTTTTATTGGACTCTGATATAATGTAATGGGGACGGTGCTTGACCTCCATATAAGCTTTGGCTATGTACTGTCCCATAATTCCAAGGCAGAAAAGCTGCAGTCCGCCGATGAAAATAATCACACAGATGGTAGAAGCCCAGCCGTCAACCGGATCATCAAATATCAGCTTACGCAGTATGATAACGATCAGTGCCAAGAAGGAAACGCCAGTCATGGCAGTTCCGAACCAGGAAGCAATGGTCAGGGGAGCCTGGGAAAAATTGATGATGCCGCTGACTGCATATTTAAAAAGCTTCCAGAAATTCCATTTTGTCTCTCCGGCTACACGTTCAATATTCTTATAAGGAAGCCAGTATGTACGGAAACCGATCCAGCCGAAGATCCCTTTGGAAAAACGGTTGTATTCGCTCATGGAAACGATGGCATCCACCATGCTGCGTTTCATCAGCCGGAAATCTCTGGCACCGTCAACAATATCAGCATCAGAGATCAGATTGATGATCTGGTAGAATTTCCGGGCAAAAAAGCTCCGGATCGGCGGCTCGCCGTCACGGCTTACACGTCTTGTGGCAACGCTGTCATATTCTCCGGATTCCAGCTTCTCCATCATTTCCGGGAGAAGAGACGGTGGATCCTGAAGGTCAGCATCCATAACTGCCACATAATCACCTCTGGCATTGCAAAAACCTGCATACATGGCAGCTTCTTTTCCGAAATTTCTGGAAAAAGAAAGGTAGATCACATGAGGATCTTTTTCTGAAAGCTCTTTTAAAATCTCAAGGGTCCGGTCTCTGGAACCATCATTTACAAAAATAAATTCATAGTCACAGTCCATTTTTGAAAGGACAGAAGACGCTTCCGGGTAAAAAAGGGGAAGGGATTCTTTCTCGTTGAAGCATGGTATAATTAAAGAAATCATTTTTTACCTCGCTTTCCGGATCATAAGAATGATCACATAGGCGGAAGTTTTACGTTCCGTCTTGGTTTTGGATTTCTTTTTAACGGGTATTATCATATCATATCTGACAGTAATCGGCCATAAAACAGATCATATTTTTCTTGCACAGGTCTTTTTTTGTGTTAAACTGTAAAAAAGACAAACAAATGAGAGGTGGAATATGCTGGGAAAATTTAACAGTTTTATAGAGAAATGGATGGCTTTTGTAACGCCTGTCTGTCTTCTGATGGGCGTGCTTTTTCCGGATATCGCGAAGCATGGTGTGCCTTACGTTACTTATGCGTTTGCATTTATGACATTTATCGGTGCACTAAAGTCCAGGTTCCGGGATGTGGCAGATGTGTTTAAGAGACCGCTTCCGCTGATTTTGATGCTGGTTGTGCTTCATGTTCTTGTGCCGGTGATCGCCTGCGGTCTGGGACACCTTCTGTTTCAGGGAAATGCGAATTATATCACAGGAATGGTTCTGGAATTTTCGGTTCCTACAGCTGTGATCAGTCTGATGTGGGTGTCAATCTATAATGGAAACAGTCCGCTTTCCCTTTCCCTGGTTGTGATCGATACGATCCTGGCTCCGTTTCTGATCCCTACAGCTTTGAAGATTCTGGTGGGCTCCAGCGTAAAGATGGATACCATGGGAATGATGAAAGAGCTGGTGTTTATGATCGCTCTTCCAGCAGTTCTTGCCATGTGTCTAAATGAGTTCAGCCATGGAAAAGTAATGGAGATCTGGCCTGCGAAACTGGCTCCTTTTTCAAAAATGTGCCTGATTTTTGTGGTGACCTCCAATTCCTCCAAGGTTTCCCCGTATATGAAACACCTCAATGGAGAGCGGCTGGAAGTGGCAGCGACGATCCTTGTTCTGGCAGCTGGCGGGTATGCCATAGGCTGGCTGATCGCGATCCTTACGAAGCAGAATAAACAGTCCGCAGTTTCCATGATCTATGGTTCCGGCATGCGAAATATCAGTGCAGGAGCTGTAATTGCAGGAGCATATTTTCCGGCAGAAGTGCTGTTTCCGATTATGATCGGAACATTGTTCCAGCAGATCCTGGCAGCATTTTATGGAAGTATGGTACGTCGGGTACAGACAAAACAGAGGGAAAAGGAGGAGAGCTATGGAGTTTCAGCATGAACTGATCATCCTCGATGAGGGACTTCCTTTCAAGCTTTTTCTCTTTGAAGGAAGAAACGGAAATTATGTCAGGGAAAAACACTGGCATACATCGATCGAGATTTTTACTGTAATGGAAGGAAGCCTTTCCTTCTATATAGATGAGGTGGAATATCCGCTGAAAGCAGGAGAGTTTCTGATCATCAATTCCAATGAAGTACATTCCATCCAGGCACCTGTGCGGAATGAGACGATCGTATTGCAGATTCCGCTGAAGCAGTTTACGGATTATTTTACTGCGCAGAGGTTTATCAGGTTCCATAGTGGGAATACTTCGCAAAATGAGAATTCACGTTTCGCATCTGAGTTCACATTTGAATCAGCAGAAGGAACAGATGCGGAACAGATAAATGCGGCTTCGACAGAAACCGACAGCCGTATGGTTTCCCTGATCCGGGAATTATATCGGGTGTATGTATCCAGGGAGACCGGCTATGAGTTCCGTGCACGGGCTGTCTTCTACGAGATCCTTTATCTTATGGTTTCCACCTACAGGGTGACAGAGGTGGAGGAAAGCGAGCTGAAAAACAGCCGGAGACTGGATGCTTTGTCAAAAATTACCACTTATATGAGGGAGCATTACAAAGAAGATCTCAAGCTTTCCGGCCTTGCAGCCATGTTTGGATATTCTGACGCATATCTGTCAAGAATGTTCCGTAAGTACGCGAAGGTCAATTTTAAGACATATCTGCAGGATATTCGCATGGCATATGCCTATAAAGAGCTTCTGAATACCGATCATACGATCAGCTCCATTGCACTTGACAACGGTTTTGCAAGCAGCAGGGCTTTTTCCAAAGAATTCGTGAAACGGTACGGCATCCTGCCGGGCAAGGTGGAACGCCAGAAAAAATAAAATGTCAAAAAAGTGCTATGAATGAGACAAGAAAAACGGCGAAAAGCATACCATGATATGGTATGCTTTTTTCAGCTTAAAACGAAACAGCGAATAAAGCTGTGAAACAGTAACTCTATAAGGAGGCTAAAACCGTGAAAATTCAGAAAGTAACAGATCCGGCTTTCCGCAAATACGGAAAAGTTCTGGAAGGATACAACTTCAGTGGACTTCTGAAAGAAATGAAACATACACCGGTTCCGGAAGATGTTGTATATGTTCCATCTGTTGAGGAACTGGAGGCTCTTGAGGTAGAGAAAGATCTGAGAAACAGAGCTTTTGGCGGATTACCGATCGAGATTGGATACTGCAACGGCCACAATAAGAAACTGAACGCAGTAGAGTACCACCGCAATTCCGAGATCAACGTAGCAGTGACAGACCTGGTACTGCTCATCGGACATCAGCAGGATATTGAACCGGATTTTACATATGACACAGCTAACATTGAGGCATTTCTTGTACCGGCAGGAACAGGAATCGAGGTTTACGCAACAACTCTTCACTATGCACCATGCCATGTGAATGAGAGCGGATTCCAGTGTGTAGTCGTTCTTCCAAGAGGAACCAACACAGACATTGATTTCCCGATGCCGAAAGATGGTGAGGACGGCCTTATGACAGCTAAGAACAAATGGCTGATCGCTCATGAGGATGCGAAGATTGAGGGTGCATTCAACGGCCTGAAAGGTGAGAACATCACACTTGACTGAGAAACATTCAGAGATGAAACCAGATAAAAACCAATAACGATCTGCCCGACTGGAGAGCAGAGGGTATTTTTTTTAAAAAGGAGAATGATTATGAACAACATGCCAGAAGTTAAAGTTGGAATCGTTGCAGTCAGCAGAGACTGCTTCCCGGAAAGCCTTTCCGTAAACAGAAGAAAAGCTCTTGTAGAGGCTTACACAAAGAAATACGATGCAAAAGATATCTATGAGTGTCCAGTTTGTATCGTAGAGAGCGAGATCCATATGGTTCAGGCTCTTGAAGATATCAAAAAAGCAGGATGCAACGCACTTTGCGTATACCTTGGAAACTTCGGACCGGAGATTTCCGAGACACTTCTTGCAAAACATTTCGAGGGACCGAAGATGTTCATCGCAGCAGCAGAGGAGACACAGGACAATCTCTGCCAGGGACGTGGAGATGCTTACTGCGGTATGCTGAACGCAAGCTACAACCTGCAGCTTCGTAACGTAAAAGCGTATATTCCGGAGTATCCGGTAGGTGACGCAGAAGACTGCGCAGATATGATCCATGACTTCCTTCCAATCGCAAGAGCAATAGAGGGTCTTAGCAACCTGAAGATCATCAGCTTCGGACCGCGTCCTACAAACTTCCTTGCATGCAACGCACCGATCAAGCAGCTTTACAACCTTGGCGTAGAGATCGAGGAGAACTCCGAGCTGGATCTTTTTGAGGCATTCAACAACCATGCAGGAGATGAGAGAATCCCGGCAATCGTTAAAGAGATGGAAGAAGAGCTTGGCGCAGGAAACAAGAAACCGGAGATCCTTCCGAAACTTGCACAGTATGAGCTGACTCTGAAAGACTGGGTAAGAGATCACAAAGGATATCGTAAGTATGTAACACTGACAGGCAAATGCTGGCCGGCATTCCAGACACAGTTCGGATTCGTTCCATGTTATGTAAACAGCCGTCTGACAGCACAGGGCATTCCGGTATCCTGTGAGGTTGATATCTACGGAACATTAAGTGAGTTCATCGGACAGGTTGTAAGTGATGATATCGTTACACTTCTTGATATCAACAACTCTGTACCGAAGGATATGTATAAAGAGTCCATCGAGGGCAAATTCAACTATACACTGCAGGATACATTCATGGGATTCCACTGTGGAAACACAGCATCCAGCAAGCTGGCCTTCTGTGAGATGAAATACCAGATGATCATGGCAAGATCCCTTCCGATCGAAGTTACAAACGGAACTCTTGAGGGAGATATCAAACCTGGAGATATCACATTCTACCGTCTGCAGAGCACAGCTGACAACAAGCTTCGTGCATACATTGCACATGGTGAAGTTCTTCCGGTTGCAACACGTTCCTTCGGAGCTATCGGTGTATTCGCAATTCCGGAAATGGGACGTTTCTACCGCCACGTACTGATCGAGGGAGGCTTCCCGCATCACGGAGCTGTAGCATTCGGACATCACGGAAAAGCTCTCTTCGAGGTATTCAAATACATCGGTGTACCGGTTGAGGAGATCGGCTACAACCAGCCGGCAGGCGTAAGATATCCGACAGAAAATCCTTGGAGATAATCAAGACAGGATAAGATCATCCGCGCGTGCGGCCTGATCTGCTAAATCAAATATGATCCGGAAACCGCGAGCTTTCAGGCGTGCAGACGCTGCGAACTGAGAGCCGCGGTTTCTGTATTTACAGGAGGAAAATTACTATGTATTATATTGGCGTTGATCTTGGAACTTCAGCTGTAAAACTTCTTCTTATGGAAGAATCCGGAAAGATCTGCAACATCGTATCAAAAGAATATCCGCTGTTCTTCCCACATCCGGGCTGGTCTGAGCAGAATCCGGAAGACTGGTTCACCCAGAGTATGGAAGGAATCAAAGAACTTACAGAAGGAATCGACCGAAAGGAAGTTGCAGGAATCGGTTTTGGCGGCCAGATGCACGGTCTTGTAACTCTGGATAAAGATGACAATGTGATCCGCCCGGCAATCCTCTGGAATGACGGCCGTACAGGCGAGGAGACAGAATATCTGAATACAGTCATTGGAAAAGATAAACTTTCACAGTACACAGCAAATATCGCATTTGCAGGATTTACAGCACCGAAGATCCTCTGGATGCAGAAGAACGAACCTGAGAATTTCAAAAAAGTTGTAAAGATCATGCTTCCGAAAGATTATCTTGCATATCGTTTAAGCGGATCTTTCTGCACAGATGTTTCTGATGCTTCTGGTATGCTTCTTCTTGATGTGAAGAACCGCTGCTGGTCAAAAGAGATGCTTGAGATCTGCCATATCACAGAGGAACAGCTTCCGAAGCTGTACGAGAGCTGGCAGGTAGTAGGAACCCTGAAACCGGAAGTGGCAAAAGAGCTTGGCTTCTCAGAAGATGTGAAAGTTGTAGCAGGTGCAGGCGATAACGCAGCAGCAGCTGTCGGAACAGGAACTGTTGGTGACGGCCAGTGCAACATTTCCCTTGGAACATCCGGTACTATTTTTATTTCCAGCAAAGACTTCGGAGTAGATGAGAACAATGCACTTCATTCCTTTGACCATGCAGATGGAAGCTATCACCTCATGGGCTGTATGTTAAGTGCTGCATCCTGCAACAAATGGTGGTCTGAGGAGATCCTTAAGACAAAAGATTTCGTGGCAGAGCAGGCACCGATCCAGAAGCTTGGCGAGAACCAGGTATTCTTCCTTCCGTATCTGATGGGGGAGAGATCTCCGCATAACAACCCGGATGCAAGAGGTGTGTTCTTCGGAATGTCCATGGATACCACAAGAGCAGATATGACACAGGCTGTTCTGGAAGGTGTTGCTTTCGGACTTCGTGATTCCCTTGAGGTTGCAAGAAGTCTTGGAATCAATATTGAGCGTACCAAGATCTGCGGCGGCGGAGCCAAGAGTCCTCTCTGGAAAAAGATCATCGCTAATGTGATGAACCTGAAAGTTGATGTGCCGGAAAATGAGGAAGGTCCATCCATGGGTGGTGCAATGCTGGCAGCAGTAGGCTGCGGCGCATATCCGGACGTAGAGACTATCTGCAAAAAAATGGTCAAAGTTGTAGATACCGTAGAGCCAGATCCGGAACTGGTTGCCAAATATGAGGAGAAATACCAGAAATTCCGCAAACTGTATCCGACTATGAAAGAACTGTTTTAATTTATGGGTGTACGGCTGATCGCAAGTGATCTGGATGGCACGCTTCTTCGAAATGACAAGTCATTGTCAGAGAAGACTGTGGAAACCATCCGGAAAGCTGGAGAGTTGGGAATCCGGTTTGTGCCGTCAACTGGAAGGGCATTTGAAGCAGTACCGCAGAATGTCCGGGAACTTCCGGGGCTGGAATATGTGATCACATCCAACGGAGCGGCGATCTATTCTCTTTCTGAGAAAAAGAGGATTTACGAGTGCCTGGTTCCGGCGGAGGCTGTAGATGAGCTTCTTAAGATCTCTATGCCTGAGAACATGACCATTGAAGTTTTTATAAAGGGAGTTCCTTACACTGCGGCAGATCATGTGAAAGACCCGGCAAAATACGGCGCAACTGCATTTGGAATCCAATATGTGAAAAAGACACGGCATTCTGTGGATAACATTAGGGCATTTGTGGCAGAGAACAGAATGTGTGTGGATAGTTTTGATTTTGTCTGCGGTGACAGGGAAGTGCTGAAAGCTGTCAGGGAAGAAATCCGGAAAAAGATTCCGGGGGTATATGTGACTTCCTCGGTTTCCCATCTACTGGAAATTGGAAATGCAGCAGCAGGAAAGGGAAAAACTCTTCTGCATCTTCTTGACCGCCTTGGAATCTCGAAAGATGAGACGATGGCATTCGGAGATGCAGATAATGACCTGGATATGATACAGTCTGTGAAATTCGGGATCGCAATGGGAAATGCCACAGAACATCTGAAAGAAGCTGCCTACCATATAACGGACAGTAATGAAGATGATGGTGTTGCGAAGGAAATCTTCAGAAGTATAGGCACTGCTGAATGTGATTGATGATAAAGCGTGGTGCGTCTGTGCTTATAAGCATACAGAAGTAAAACAGAATCAAATTGGAATGTGAATGATACCCCTTAAGCGGATGTGGTAATAACCCAAAATCTGCCTAAGGGGTATTTCTGTGTCAAAGATATTATAATTCCTGATTTTTTCGATATTGCCTTGGCGTACAGCCTTTTATTTTTGTAAATACTTTTGTGTAATAATTAGAGTCCGAAAAACCGGACAGTAATCCTGCTTCTGTAATGGAACAGGAGGAATCCTCCAAATATTCCAGGCTGCGTTCGATCCGATATTCCTGGATATATCCAAACAGTGTGATGTTCATGCACTTTTTAAAAAGACGGCTGCATTCGCTGGGACTTAAATGGATCAGTTCCGCGATATCATCCAGGAGGATTTTTTCAGAATAATGCTCTGCAATATAGGATATGATCCTTCGGATGCGGCGGTAATTCTCCTCATCCTGACCGGAAGGAGCTGTTGCCTTATCAAGCATGTTCTCACAGAGGTTTTTCCAGAAGTGCTGCAGTCTGGCGATGATGTCGAATTCGTACATTGGCTCACGTTTGTGGTCCAGGTCGATGATTGCCTTGATATCTTTCACTGCGTCTTTATGCCATTCACTGGAAAAATCCAGAGGTACAGCAGACAGGGAAAAACTGCGCAGGATTGGTTCCGTATATTTTTGGAATAAAGCACTTCCTGAGAAACCGTAGATCAGTTTCGGATCAAAAGTAACAGGGATATATCTGCAGTCCTGCTCATGGTACATATATCCTGCATGCAGGGCATTGGCATTGCCGAAAAGTGCCTGTCCTTCTTTCAGGTGAAAGGTGTTCTGGTTGACTTTGTAGAGCATTTCGCCTTTTTCTATATAAGTGAGCTCGATCTCCGGATGCCAGTGCCACAGAAAGGAGCCGGTCTCATATCCGGAAAGCCGTTCGTAGCTTACCAGACAGGGGAATGCGCTGTCCCCGTGCTTTTTGAGTTCTTTTCCCGCGTTGTTGGTGATGATCTGCATGAAATGCTGCCTCCTGTTAAGCGGATAAAATCATCCGCATTCGCTGCTTGTTCATATAAAATCTATTTTAACAGAAACGGCTTCATAAATCCATGCACTGTGGCGGTTTCTGCATGGACAGGCATGGACAAATGGGGTAAGATAATCCACAGCAACATAGCAAAAAATAAGAAAACGATATATAAGAACCGCAATAAAGGAGTAAAAGTATGAACACATTACATTGGATCTGGTACCCGGGAGATTTTGAGATTTATCATGGAATGATGCAGAATTTTAGCAGAGAGGAGCGAGGCTTTATCTGGCCGGCCTACTATCATCTGGACGACTGCAGAAAGCATGTACGTTTTACAAGAGAATATGACCTGGAAAAAGAGGAGACAGTTACAGTATACGCCAACTGCCTTGGCTACTACCGCATCAATGATGTGAAAAAAAGATTCGGGGAGCCGGTAGTCTGCGGACCTGGAAAACAGAAATTCGAGATCTATGCGGGAATGCCGTCCGGTGTGCCGTCTGTGCGCATTGAGGGAGAGACCATTACTTCAGATAAGGGATGGCTTGCAGATGATTTTGTCAGCGATCCGGTTCCTGTGGGATATAATGAAATCTACACAGCAAGGGAACAGGATCCGTCCGTATGGGTATATGATGAAAAAGAATATCTGCCGTCTGAGATCCGTGAGGATGAATCCGGAGTCCTGTTCGTATTTGAGACAGAGCTCACAGCCATTCTGAAAGCAGAATTTCCAAAAGGTTTCCGTGAGATGACACTGTGCTACGGCGAGTCCGAGACAGAAGCAAGAGATACGGTAAACTGCTACTACAGCCAGACTTTGCATGCACCGGAAGATGAGATTATCCGCAGGGCATTCCGCTATGTGTTTGTTCCGGGCGCACACAAAGACGAGATCAGCATCAAGGCGATCCATCAGTATGTGGATATTCCGGTACGTGCTTCCTTCTCTTCTTCAGATGCACTGATCAATAAGATCTGGGATGTGGCAGTGTGGACGTTCCAGCTTTGCAGCGGAATCTTCTTTATTGACGGCGTGAAGCGTGACCGCTGGATCTGGTCCGGAGATGCTTATCAGAGCTATTTTGTGAACCAGTATCTGATGTTTGATGAGGATATCAACCGCAGAACACTCTGGGCTCTCATTGGAAACAGCCCGATCCGCCAGCACATCAATACCATCGTGGATTATTCCATGTACTGGGTGATCGGAATCTTAAATCACTATCGTATGACAGGTGATGAGGAATTTGTGAAGGCGATCTATCCGAGAATGACTGCAATGATGGAGTTCCTGGGCGGACAGCTGGATGAAAATGGATTTATCGTAGGCCGTGAAGGCGACTGGATCTTTGTGGACTGGGCAGATATGGATAAAGAAGGCGCGATCTGTGCAGAGCAGATGCTTCTTGCCATGTGCTATCAGACGATGGCGCAGGCAGATGAGCTTGTTCTTGGGGACGGTTCCCAGTGGAAAGAGAAATATGAGACACTGACAGCTCAGATCGAGAAATTTTACTGGAATGAGGAGGAAGGTGCATACATTGACAGCTTTTCATCAGGAAAGAACAATGTGACACGTCATGCCAATATTTTTGCCATCCTCTTCGGTTTTGCAGATGATGCCCGCAAGGAACTTCTTATGAAAAATGTGATCGAGAATGATGACATCCCGCAGATCACAACACCGTACTTCAAGTTCTATGAGCTTGAGGCCATGTGCGCAATGGGACGTTTCGATGATGTAAAGAAGATGATGGAAAGCTACTGGGGCGGCATGCTTGCACAGGGAGCTGTCACATTCTGGGAAGAGTTTGATCCGGAGAAGAAACCGGAAGAGCAGTACGAAATGTATGGAGATCCTTTTGGAAAGAGCTTCTGCCATGCGTGGGCTGCAAGCCCGATCTATCTTCTTGGAAGATATTTTGCAGGAATCCAGCTTACAGATACCGCTTACAAGAGCTTTACTGTAAAGCCTGAGACAGAGACTTTTGAGACCATGGACTGCACCGTCCCTGTAAAAGGCGGCCTGGTTCACGTGCAGTGGGATAAAGAAAATCTTACAGTAGAGAGCAGCGTTTCCGGCGGAACTCTGATCTATGGCGGAAGAGAGTATGTGCTGGAACCTGGAAAAATGATTCAGACTACTACTGTACACTGTTAATATTCCGCGAAGCGTATTGCCGGGCACGGAGTGAACAGTAATCAGACCACAAAATAATACTGTTTTTACGCAAAATCTTTATGGACATGAATGCCAGGACTGGTATAATAAAGATACACTGATGTGACGGAAAAAAGCAGCCAGTACAGTGACTGCGGACAAAGAGTTAACCGGAGGGATGAACCCCGGAATCATGCGAAAAACAGGAGGGAATTAAAATGGGAGCGATCAAAATTCCATCAGCAGACCTGCTGAAAAAAATCTACGGAGAAACAGAGGAGAGCAGTGCACGTTTCACAAGCCTGGCAGAGAACTTTGAGAAAAAGTATCATCATGACAGCACAGAATTCTTCACTGCACCAGGACGTACAGAGATTATCGGAAACCATGTTGACCACAACGGCGGACAGATCATTGCTGCAAGTATCGACCTTGATACTATCGGAGCTGCATGCCCCAACGGAACCAATGTGATCCATATGGTAAGCGAAGGCTACAGGCAGGAAGTTGTAGTAGATCTTGACAAGCTCAGCACAGAGAGATACACAAAAGGTACCGATGCACTTGTTGCAGGTATCATGGAATACATGAAGAAAAAAGGCTATGCAATAGGTGGTTTTGATGCGTATGTTTCTACCAAGGTTATTGCAGCAGCAGGTGTCAGCTCTTCCGCATCTTTTGAGATGCTTGTTTGTGCCATCACCAATCACTTCTTTAATGAAGGAAAACTGGAGTACGGCGAGTACGCAAGAGCAGGACAGTACGCAGAGAATGTATACTGGAAAAAAGCTTCCGGCCTGATGGACCAGATGGCATGCGCTGCCGGCGGCCCGATCCTTCTGGACTTTTCTGACAAAGAGAACATCAGCTGTGAGAAGATCGCTTTTTCCTTCGAGGATATGGGCTACAGACTTGTGATCGTAAACACAGGTAAAGGTCATGCAGACCTCAGCGAGGAATATTCTTCCATTCCTATGGAGATGCGTGAAGCTGCAAAAGCTATGGGCGTAGATCTTCTCTGCGA
Organism: Eggerthellaceae bacterium; assembly: GCA_963598855.1. Classification (GTDB taxonomy): domain Bacteria; phylum Bacillota; class Clostridia; order Lachnospirales; family Lachnospiraceae; genus Blautia_A. Next base: position 2,012 of record CAVBVT010000042.1, on the reverse strand, counting down.
GTCCAACATGGAGAATCTTCTTGCTCATGTCGAGGATATCCCGAATGACCGTGCCGTTCTTCGTGCTATGCACTTCTATGAAGAAAACAGACGTGTTGCAGATGCTGTAAAAGCTGTTGAGAATAAAGACGGTGAGGGATTTTTACGTCTTCTGGAAGAGTCCGGTAATTCTTCCTGGGAGTGGCTGCAGAACTGCTATTCTCTCCAGAACTGCAAGGAGCAGAAGATCACATTAAGCCTTGCACTTACAAAACTTTTCCTGAATAAGATTGGTGCAGGTATCTGCAGAGTACACGGCGGCGGTTTTGCGGGCGTTATCATGTGCGTACTGCCAATCAAGGATGCAGACGCTTATGTAGATTATATGGCTGAGTATGTTGGACGTGAGAATGTTTATCCAATGAATATCCGCAGCACGGGAGCCGTACATATCGGATAATGCGGATCAGATAATTGCTATATTAAAAAGCGGCCAGAACATGGAATCATAGCTTTTGCATTTGCATCAGATATTCCATGCAGGGCCGCTTTTTCTGACTGGCGATTCCGCTTTTTTTATCAAAATTTTATGATTTGTTTCTGAATGGATCTGGCAGAGTATGATATAATGGGAAAAAATTTATGATTATTTATATACATGAGGGTCGAAGAAGCTGTATGCAGCGACTCGGTTTTTAAGTATATCCTGACATTATACTTTATTATACTTTGTAAAGAGAGGTTGAACGGGAAATATGAGCAGAAGGGAATTTCTGGAGATTTTGAGAGGGCAGCTGTCCGGGCAGATGGCACAGGGAAAGGCTGCGGCACATGTGCGGTATTATGAAGATTATATCCAGTCTCAGGTCCGCAGCGGACGAAGCGAGGCAGAGGTGCTTGCAGAGCTTGGGGATCCAAGGCTGATCGCAAGAACTCTTATTGACACAGACGATGGAACAGAAGTTTATGATGAATCCGGGTATGCAGAAGAGAGTTACGGCTCCGATGATTATGCAGGAAACAGTGCAGGAAATACAACTAGTAAGACCAAAAGCTACAAGCTGGATCTCAGCACATGGTACGGAAAAGCCATTGTGATCGCTATTGCAGTGATAATTGTGATACTTTTGGCAACAGTTTTGGTAGCAGTTGCTCCTTTTGTGATAACTTTTGGTATAGTTTTGTATCTGATATCATGGTTTAAGAAAAGAAGAGCATAACTGTTCCATAATATTACAATATAAATATGAAAAATTGAACAATGGCACTGTGAGATTGTGAAAAAAATATTTATTGAAATTGCTATAAAAAAATATTAAAATACGCTTGAAATATAGTCAATTTTACGGTATAATGCTCAACAACAAGTTAAAAATGTGTCTGAAATATATAAAAACAGACAGTGCCATTGAGAAGAGAGAACGGCAGAAGGAATACATCGAAAGATGTGTTATTTCTGTCGCTTTTTTTACCCAGGCTGTCAGAAAGAAGGTGATCGGAGCTGATCGCCTTGTTAAAGTGTATAATATTGTGCAAAATAAATAAAAAAATATATTTTTGATTACGTATGATTGTTAAAAACAATGAAAAAAGAAGCGAAAAACCGAATTTAACTGTTGAATACATTCAAGAAATGTGTTATCATTTGGTTAAAAGTTGGTAAAGATAACAAAACACATAAATGCAGAGGAGGGTAGCAAGAGGGCATTTTGACAACATGTATTGGGGGTAAAGTCCGGAAGATATAACGGAAATATTTTCCGGCAGAATGTGTAAAGGGCAACATGATCAGGAAGTATTACAGATAAGAGATGACCGTGGTGATACAGATGATCAGAAGTACACAAATTTATGAAAAGCAGGTGATATACGATGAAAAGTAAAAAATCTTTTTTTAGGACAGTTGAGCCTTATCTCTATCTGATTCCTGTAATGATCCTTTTTATACTGTTTGTATTCTGGCCATTCGTTAAGACGATCCAGTTAAGCTTCGCCAGAACAACACCTCTTGGTCAGGTGGCACAGTATGTAGG
>CAVBVT010000041.1:14344-20774 GCA_963598855.1 Eggerthellaceae bacterium | reverse complement strand
CAAGGAACATAGATTACTATGGACGATAATTATTATGTTTTGACACCCATATCATTATATCAGAAAATATGAAATGCAGGAACTTGTTTCCGGTGGTTTACGAAGAAAAAAAATCATGGTATCATGTGTACATGATATGTTGAAAAAATTAAAAATATATGTGAGATTAAACACAATACAGTAAGGAGAAATTTATGAACCAGGACACACAGACACCGCACAAGAGACGTGTGCGTTATAAAGGAAAATACCCGAAAAAATTCGAGGAGAAATATAAAGAGCTTCAGCCGGAGAAGTATAAGGATACGATTGAACATGTGATCAGCAAGGGCAACACACCTGCGGGAATGCACATTTCCATTATGGTAAAAGAGATCATTGATTTTCTGGATATCAGGCCGGGGCAGGTTGGGTTTGATGCCACACTTGGCTATGGCGGCCATACGAAAGCCATGCTGGAATGCCTGAAAGGCGAAGGCCATATGTATGCTACAGATGTGGATCCGGAAGAATCAGCCAAGACAAAGAAACGTCTGGCAGATCTGGGATTCGGGGAAGATATGCTGACCGTAAAGCTTCAGAACTTCTGTACCATTGATGAGATTGCAAAAGAAGTGGGCGGTTTTGATTTTATCCTTGCGGATCTTGGAGTATCTTCCATGCAGATCGACAATCCCAAGAGGGGTTTTTCCTTCAAAGTGGACGGTCCGCTGGACTTAAGGTTGAACCAGGAGGCAGGAATCAGTGCGGCAGAGCGTCTGGATACGATCTCCAGAGAAGAACTTGCAGGAATGCTGGATGAGAATTCTGATGAGCCTTACTGCGAGGAGATCGCCAAAGCCATCACTGATGAGATCCGAAGAGGAAACCGCATAGATACCACCACGAAACTCCGCGAGGTCATTGAGAAGACATTATCCTTCCTTCCGGAAAAAGAGCGGAAAGACACTGTGAAAAAAACATGTCAGAGAGTTTTCCAGGCTCTGCGTATCGATGTAAACCGGGAATTCGAAGTTCTTTATGAATTCATGGAAAAACTCCCCGGAGCGCTGAAGCCAGGTGGAAGAGTAGCAATCCTCACATTCCATTCAGGAGAGGACAAGCTGGTAAAGAAAGCATTGAAACAGGGTTATAAAGAAGGCATCTACTCCGATTATGCCAAAGATGTGATCCGCCCGTCTGTCCAGGAATGTGCCCAGAATGGACGCGCTAGATCCACGAAGATGCGCTGGGCGGTAAAAGCATAAAACATCAAAAAACAAATCATAAAAATGTCCGAAAGCGTTGACATCCAGGATATTTTTTGCTATGTTATATAAGTTTGCAAAAAAGAAAACAGCAGAGATTTTGGGGAGAGGAGTTGAGCGAAAAATGGGAAAAGACACGACCAATGATATGACGGTGGGAAACCCGGTGAAGCTGATCATCCGGTTTATGATCCCTATGTGTCTTGGAAATATTTTTCAGCAGTTTTATAACATTGCAGATTCTATTATTGCAGGACAGTTCCTGGGTGTGGATGCACTGGCAGCTATTGGAAGTACCGGTTCGCTGATGTTTTTTGTAACTGGATGGCTGAATGGACTGAGCAGTGGTTTTGCCATTCTGGTATCTCAGTGGTTTGGGGCAAAGCAGTATGATAAGATGCGTCATTATGTAGCCATGTCCATTTATCTGGCAGCGGCTTTTGCCATTGTGATGACGATCGGACTGGAGGCTTTGAATGAGCCGATCCTGCGGCTGATGAACTCACCGGAGGAACTGATGGGTTCTGTAAAAGGATATATGGGAATCATCTATGCAGGTCTGATCGTAACAGCTGCATATAATTCCCTGGCGGCTTTCCTTCGTGCATTGGGAGATTCCAGATCGCCGTTATATTTCCTGATCATTTCAGCGGTCATTAATGTGGTATTGGATATTGCATTTATTGTAAAAGGCGGAATGGGAGTTGAGGGTTGTGCCTATGCAACAGTTATCGCACAGGCGATCTCAGCGATCTGCTGCCTGATCTTTATTATTAAGAAATTCCCGATCCTGCATCTGAAAAAAGCAGATTTCGGGATTTCACTTACCAGTTTCCGTTATCTTCTGGCACTTGGTATTCCAATGGGGCTGCAGTTTTCCATTACAGCCATCGGAACTATCATTGTGCAGGGAGCGGTAAATATCTACGGTTCTGTATACATGGCTGGATTTTCCGCAGCAGGAAAGATCCAGAATATCATTGCAACGGTATTTGTGGCTTTTGGAGCGACTACTGCGACTTATGTGGGACAGAACCGCGGTGCAGGAAGAATGGATCGTGTGCAGGAGGGGATGCGTTACACCCAGATCATGATCCTGATCTGGAGTGTTGTGACCATGATCGTAATGTTTTTCTTCGGAAAATATATGACATGGCTGTTTATTGACCGTTCCCAGACAGATGTGATCAATGTTTCCGTTACATATTTCCACACAGTATTCTGGGCATATCCGTTCCTTGGAAGTATTTTCCTTTACAGAAACGGTCTGCAGGGACTGGGATATGGCCTTGTTCCAATGCTGGGCGGTGTGTTTGAGCTGGTGGCACGAAGTGCTATCGTTATGTTTATTGCCGGAAAAACAAGCTTTGCAGGCGTGTGCCTGGCTGACCCGGCCGCATGGATCGCCGCGTTGATCCCACTGATCCCATATTATATCTATGTAATGCGGAAATGGAAGAAAAATGAAAAATAGAAGGTTCAGGTATGATGAATGGTGAAAAAAATACCAGGAATAAATTTTGGGGCTTGTAATTATGGGATATGCAGTTATAATGATACTATAACTGCGGCGAATTTCGGCTGAACCGGAATTCCGGTTAGAAACGAAGATCCAGAAGGGAGAATATAGATCATGGAAATCACAAAAGAAACAACAATGGGCGAAATGCTTGCATATGATGAGAAGATCGCATACATTCTTATGCAGGAAGGAATGCACTGCATCGGCTGCCCGTCTTCTATCGGCGAGTCTCTTGAGGAGGCATGCATGGTACACGGACTTGATGTAAACGTAGTATTGGCTGACATCCATCACTATGAGGAGACTAAGAACCAGAAATAATAATCTATATTGAACGTACAGATTACGGACCGTAAGGGATAACGACTGTGCATGGCTTTTTAGCATGCCTGTTGTTATCCCTTTTTTTGTCCATACTGTTGAGAGGGAAAATTATGTATATAATGATCGATAATTTTGATTCATTTGTTTATAATCTGAAAGCGTATTTTCAGGAACTGGGAAGAGAGATCCTGGTGAAACGCTGTGATGAGATCACTCTGGATGAGCTGGAAGAACTGAACCCGGAAGGAATCATCCTTTCTCCAGGCCCGAAAAGACCCTGGGATGCGAAGCTTTGTGTAGAAGCAGTAAAAAGCTTTCAGGGCAGGATTCCGATCCTGGGTGTCTGTCTGGGACATCAGGTTCTGGGACACTGTGCAGGTGCAGCAGTAGAAAAAGGCAGCCGCCCCATGCACGGAAAAGTTACAGAGATCCGCAATTACGGAACCGGCGTGTTTGCAGATTTGCCGGAAGAATTCAAGGTAACAAGGTATCATTCGCTGATCATTCGCGGAGACAGCCTGCCGGAAGATTATCAGGTAGATGCAGTTTCCGGTGACGGAGTTGTGATGGGAATTTCCCATAAGACACTTCCTGTGTATGGCGTACAGTTCCATCCGGAAGCTGTCCTTACGGAATATGGACATGAGCTTCTGGAGAATTTCTGTAAGATCGCGGAGCGGTTTCAGGAGGCGAAAGAAGAACTGACAGAAAAAACAGCATAAGGAGAAAAACATGTATAACGATCAGCGTATCATAAAAGAACTGAAACCATACATTCCGGCATCAGATATTTTCCGCATCTATGAGAAAGAAGAAGGGTGTGCATTTCTGGATTCTTCCCTTGTAAATGAGCTGGGGCAGTATTCTGTTATCGGAAGACATCCATATCTTAAACTGGTAAAAGACGGAGATACATTTACAGTTAACGGAAAAACAGAAACAGAAAAAACATTTGAAGATTACATGCGGGAATATCTCAATACACATGAGGATAAGAATGAAAGTCCCCTGCCCATCGTATCCGGTGCAATCGGATATTTTTCCTATGATTACGGAAGAAAGCAGATGGGAACTCCTACAGGAGAAAAAGATCTTGTGACGATACCGGAAGCAGTACTGACGTTTTATGACTGTTTTATCGTAGAAAACTGTCAGGAAAAAAGAACATATCTTGTGGCTAATGGAATTACAAGAGATGCTGCGTTGGAGATTCAAGCAATGGAAGAAGCAATCCGGAAATTTACAGAGTTTGGTAAACAGAAAGAGCCGGAAATTGGAGAAAAAAAGGAATCCGTAAACGGAATGGCCGCGGAAAATTCTCACCGTGAGAAATTCAAGATCCAGATTTCTCCAAACTTTGAAAAAGAAGAGTACAAACAGGCTGTGGACCAGATGATCCGGTACATTATAGAAGGCGACATCTACATTGCCAATATGACGCAGCAGCTGACGATCGAAAGTGAGAAACAGCCTTTGGATGTTTTTTATGACCTTCGAAAAAACAATCCTTCACCATTTGGCGGGTATCTGGATTTTGGGGATTATCAGATCGTCTGCGCATCTCCGGAACGTTTTCTGAAAATGAAAGACCGTCATGTGAATACCCGTCCGATAAAAGGGACTCGAAAACGTGGCGTAACACCTGAGGAAGATGAAATGTTCCGAAAGGAACTGGAAGATTCCGGAAAAGATAAAAGTGAGCTTCTGATGATCGTGGATCTGGAACGAAATGATCTGAACCGGGTATGCGCGCCCGGAAGTGTAAAAGTAACGGAACTTTTTACAGTGGAAGCTTATGCAACGGTTTTTCATCTGGTATCTGATATAGAAGGAACTCTTGCAGACGACAAAAATGTTATGGATCTTCTGGAAGCCACATTCCCGGGAGGTTCCATCACAGGTGCGCCGAAATACCGGGCTATGGAGATCATTGATGAGCTGGAACATGGAAAACGTAATCTTTACACAGGATCCATCGGATATCTTACCCTGGATGGAAGCTGTGATTTCAATATCGTGATCCGTACAGCTCTTCATAAGGAAGGAAAATATCATCTTGGTGTAGGCGGCGGAATTACTGCAGAGTCAGATCTGGAATTTGAATATGAAGAAACTCTGCAGAAAGCTAAAGCGATCCTGGTGGCATTGCAGTAGGATATAACAGAAAAAGGAGAACTATATGAACGTAACACTGGACGAATGCTTCCAGTTTGGTCTTGGAGCTTTTGAAACAATAGGGATCGAGCAGGGAGTCCCGATACTTCTGGAAAAGCATCTGAAAAGACTGGAGCGTGCAGCTGCATTCCTGAATTTGGGCGGTCTGGCAGAGCGGGGCATCACAGCACAGAAGATCGTAAAGTATCTGGAAGAACAGAAAGCGCAGAAAGAAGTACAGGATGAATTTGGAAATCTGGAACACTGCGGATTAAAAGTGATGCTCACAAAAGAAAACGCAGTTTTTTCCCTGCGGGCCAATCATTATACACCTGAGAAATATGAGAAGGGTTTTTCCATGGATATCAGCAAGGTGAAACGGAACGAAACTTCTCCGCTGGTATATTATAAGACTATGAATTACGGAGACTGCATCATGGAAAAAAGAAATGCGACTGCAGCAGGAATGGACGAGAGGCTTTTTCTTAATACAAAGAAGCAGATTTCGGAAGGAACGGTGAGTAATGTTTTCTTTGTGCGAAAAGGTGTGATCTGTACACCGGAAGTCAGTTGCGGTCTTCTGCCCGGAATCCTGCGGGAGTATATCTGTGAAAGTGAAGATGTGGAGGAAACAGATATTTATGTTCAGAATCTGAAATGGTATCAGGAATGTTTTGTGACCAATTCCCTGATGGGGATCATGCCGGTACGCCAGATCGGAGGAGTACGGTTTGAAGAGGATACGGTGACGAAAGAACTGATGAAAAAATATCAGGATATGGTGAGTGAAAGCATAAAGAGTCATAAGACACAGTCAAAAACATTCAAATAAGATCAGAATAAAAGTGTATCAACCTGGAAAAACTAGGTGTGATGCACTTTTTTTGTGCAAACTCAACCAAAATCGGTCATGAATTTTGTGAACTAGTTTGATTGACTTTGAGCGAATTTGGAAGTATACTAAGTTCAACAAATGAGGAACAACAAAAAGCGGTCAGAAACCCGCAAATATAGAGATATGGGAGGAGAAAAAATGATCTGCACAGTTACTTTTAATCCATCTCTGGACTATATCGTTTCCGTGGAAGATTTTAAACTTGGACTTACCAACAGGACCAGTTCCGAGCTGATGCTTCCAGGCGGAAAGGGAATCAACGTTTCCACAGTGCTGATGAATCTTGGA
>CAVBVT010000041.1:6679-14334 GCA_963598855.1 Eggerthellaceae bacterium | reverse complement strand
AATCTTGGAATCGAGAATACAGCACTTGGATTCATGGCTGGATTCGTAGGAGATGAGATCGTAAGAAAACTTGAGGAAATGGGAGTGAAATCCGATTTTATCAAGATCCCGGAAGGCGTTTCCAGAATCAACCTGAAACTGAAATCCATTGACGGAACCGAGATCAACGGAATGGGACCCAGGATCAGCAGTGATAAAGTTCAGGAGCTGATGGAGAAGCTTGACACCCTGAAAGAAGGAGATGTGCTTTTCCTTGCAGGAAGCATTCCATCATCCATGCCGGATGACATGTACGAGAAGATCATGGCAAGACTGGACGGAAAAGGCGTGATGATCGTTGTGGATGCAACGAGAGATCTTCTTGTAAATGTTCTGAAGTATCATCCATTCCTTGTGAAGCCTAACAACCATGAACTGGGAGAAATTTTCGGAGTGGAACTTAAAACCCGTCAGGATGTGATCCCTTACGGAAAGAAACTCCAGGAAAAAGGTGCCAGAAACGTATTAATCTCCATGGCTGGTGAAGGAGCTGTCCTGGTAGCAGAGGACGGACAGGTATTTGAGAAACCGGCACCAAAGGGAACGCTGGTAAACGGTGTAGGAGCTGGAGATTCCATGGTAGCAGGCTTTATGGCAGGCTGGATGGAAAAACAGGATTATGAGCACGCATTCCATATGGGAATTTCCGCAGGAAGCGCAAGTGCATTTTCTGAAAATCTTGCTACAAAGGAAGAGATTCAGGCTGTATATAAACAAGTAACAGAGGGGTAAGGAAGAAAGGAGAAGGGAAGATGAGAATCACAGATCTGCTTGATAAACGGAGCATTTCGCTGGATGCAGCACCGAAGACCAAATCCGAAGCACTGGATATGGCCGTAGATCTTATGGTGAAGAGTGAGAAGATCAGCGATAGGGAAGCTTATCGCAAACAGGTGTACTTAAGAGAGGAAGAGAGCACAACAGGAATTGGTGAGGGAATTGCCATTCCTCATGGAAAATGTGACGCAGTAAAGAAACCGGGACTTGCAGCCATGGTTGTAAAAAACGGCGTGGAGTTCGAAGCACTGGACGATGAGCCGGTTACACTGCTTTTCCTGATCGCAGCACCGAACACAGAAGACAACATTCATCTGGATGTACTCAGCAAACTTTCCGTAATGCTGATGGATGATAACTTTACAGAGGCCCTGCGCAATGCGAAATCTGTAGATGAATTTATGGAGATCATCGACAAGGCGGACGATGAGAAAAAGGATATTGACGAGAGACTGGCAGATACTGGAAGTTCCGAAGGAGCCAGAGCCAAACTGCTGGCAGTTACTTCCTGCCCGACAGGTATTGCCCACACCTACATGGCAGCAGAAGGACTGGAAAAAGCAGCCAAGGCAAAAGATTGCTTCATTAAAATAGAAACAAGAGGCTCCGGCGGAGCAAAAAATGTACTTACTGACAAAGAGATCCAGGAAGCAGACTGTATTATCGTGGCAGCAGATGCTAAAGTTCCCATGGATCGTTTCGATGGAAAGAAAGTCATCGAATGTCAGGTTTCCGATGGAATCAGCAAAGCAGACCAGCTTGTAGAACGTGCGATCTCTGGAGATGTTCCGATATATCATGCGGCAGCAGGTAGCCAGAGTTCTTCCTCGAATGCAAAAGCAGGCGGCGGAGCAGGCCACAAGATCTACATGCAGCTGATGAACGGTGTATCCCATATGCTTCCGCTGGTCGTTGGCGGCGGTATCCTGATCGCCCTTGCATTCCTGATCGATGGATTAAGCGTAGATTTAAGTTCCCTTCCGGCAGACCAGAGAGCAAACTTTGGTACCATCACACCGGTGGCAGCTGTTCTTAAAAACATTGGTGGAACTGCATTTGGCTTCATGCTTCCTGTACTGGCCGGCTTTATCGCAATGGCCATTGGTGACAGACCTGCACTTGCAGTTGGTCTTGTAGGCGGTATGATGGCAGCAAACGGAAAATCCGGTTTCCTTGGAGCTCTTCTTGCAGGTTTCCTTGCAGGATATCTGATCCTCGGACTTCGAAAAGTCTGTGACAAACTTCCGGAAGCACTGGAAAAAATCGCACCTGTACTGATCTATCCGGTTGTTGGTGTCCTTCTTATGGGACTTTGCATGACATTCATCGTAGAGCCGATCATGGGCGGTATCAACACAGGATTAAATAATGCCTTGACAGGCATGGGAAATTCAAGTAAAGTAATTTTAGGACTGGTTCTTGGCGGAATGATGGCCATTGATATGGGTGGCCCATTCAACAAAGCAGCATATGTATTTGGTACAGCTGCAATTGCAGCAGGCAACTATGACATCATGGCAGCAGTTATGGTAGGAGGTATGACTCCTCCGTGTGCGATCGCACTTGCATCCCTGCTGTTCAAGGATAAATTTACAAAAGAAGAGCGTGAGGCAGGACCGACCAACTTTATCATGGGACTTGCATTCATTACAGAGGGAGCGATTCCTTTTGCGGCATCTGACCCGATCCATGTACTTCCGTCCTGTATCGTTGGTTCCGCAGTAGCAGGAGCGATCTCCATGTTCTTCAACTGTACACTGATGGCACCTCACGGCGGAATCTTCGTATTCCCGGTTGTAGGCAATGCACTGATGTATCTGGTTGCACTGGTGGCCGGAACCCTGATCTCTGCAGTACTTCTTGGTGTGCTGAAGAAGAAAGTCGCTTAAATTAAAAAATAATAATCTGGAGGATAAAGAAATGAAAGAATTCAAGTATGTAGTAACAGATAACGAAGGAATCCATGCACGTCCGGCTGGAGAGCTTGTGAAACTTGTAAAAGGTTTCGAGTCCAAGATCACGATCGAGAAAGACGGCAAGACAGTAGAGTGCAGAAAACTTCTTGCACTTATGGGACTTGGCGTAAAGAAAGGCCATGAGGTTACTTTCACATTCGATGGTGCAGACGAGGATGCAGCATACGAGGCAGTAAGCAAATTCATGCAGGAGAACCTGTAATCCCTGAATGAAGAATAAGAAACATCCCGGTCTGGTGATCGGGATGTTTTTTTGAAGGAGGAAAAGAAGATGCTGACGGAACAGAGATATGAAATTATCCTCGGTCTTCTCAGAGAGAAAAAGAGCGTTACAGTGACGGAGCTGAAAGATATCCTGGATGCCTCAGAGTCCACAGTCCGAAGAGATATCACAGCACTTTATAAAGCAGGCAAGCTGACCAGAGTTTTTGGCGGTGCAGTAGCTCTGGAACATACAGTGAACGCCTATGAGCCTACAGTAGCCCAGAAATCAGAACTGAACACAGATGAGAAAAAGAAGATTGCAGCCTATGCGGCATCTCTGATACAGCCGGAGGATTTTGTATATCTGGATGCCGGAACTACCACGGGATATATGCTGGAGCATCTGGAAGGATCCAGAGCTACTTTTGTGACCAATGGTGTTTCCCACGCGAGAACGCTGGCACAGATGGGAGTCCGGGTACTTCTGATCGGCGGCGAGCTGAAAGGTTCCACAGAAGCTGTGATCGGAAGCCAGGCCATGCAGATGCTGAAGAATTATCATTTTACCAAAGGATTTTTCGGAACGAACGGAATGACACAGAAGGAAGGTTTTACAACACCAGAGGCCAATGAGGCACTGGTGAAGCGTACCGCTATGGAGCAGTGCCTGGAGAGATATGTGGTGTCAGACAGCTCCAAGTTCGGACAGATCAGCGCAGTGACATTCTTTGCTTTTGACGGAGCAGAGATTCTGACAGAAAGCTGTTCAAGAGAATATAAAGACTGCCGGAATATTCAGATCGTATCATAGGCAGACAAAACGGTTCAGAAGAGAGGAAAGAATCTTTTGAGCCGTATTTTTGACCTGCAGATATTTCATATTGATTTAATGGGAAAAGTATGATACATTATCAAAATACAAAATGAACATCTGTTTTGATGAGATATGATTCTGAGAGGTGAAATGAATGGAAAATAAAAAATTGCAGGAAACATTAAAGAAACAGGAAAAACTGAAAGATTATTTTCGCGAGCTGAAAAGCGTGGCAGTAGCTTTTTCCGGAGGAGTGGATTCCACCTACCTTCTGAAAGTTGCCCATGACACGCTGGGAGATCAGGTGATTGCGGTAACAGCGAGATCCTGTTCTTTCCCGGAAAGAGAGCTCCGCGAGGCAACACGCTTCTGTGAAAAAGAAGGCATCCGCCATTTTGTGTGTGAGTCTGAGGAGCTGGATATCGAGGGCTTTTCCCATAATCCGAAGAACCGCTGCTACATCTGCAAGCATGAACTGTTCGAAAAGATCATAGGCATTGCAAAAGAAGAGAACATTGCCTATATCGCAGAGGGCTCCAATATGGATGATAACGGCGACTACAGACCAGGACTTCAGGCAGTGGCAGAACTGGGCGTGACAAGTCCGCTCCGCCATTCCGGGCTTAATAAAGAAGAAATCCGTATTTTATCAAAAGAGCTGGGACTTCCTACCTGGGATAAGCAGTCTTTTGCATGCCTGTCTTCCAGATTTGTTTACGGCGAGGAGATCACAAGGGATAAGCTTTCCATGGTAGATAAGGCAGAGCAGCTGCTTCTTGACCTGGGATTTCATCAGGTTCGCGTCCGAATCCACGGAATGATGGCCCGTATTGAGGTGGGACCGGCAGAATTTCCGAAGATCCTGGAAAACAGGGAAAAGATCACGAAAGAATTCAAGACATACGGCTTTACCTATGTTACAATGGATCTGACAGGCTACAGAACGGGAAGCATGAACGAAACATTATAAAATGAAAGTCCGGTTAATGGACAGGATGAAAATATGGTCTTATGTTACAGAAGTAATCCGATGCAGGCGGTGTATTCTGTAAGCGGCATAAAAGAAAGGTGGGGAAAACAATATGAAGATAATTGCAAGGATCAGGAGTGATTTTCCAACGAAATTCGGGATTCCCCGCCAGAGCGGCCGCGTGGAAGGGCTGACAGCCCGGATCGTTTTTGAGCCGGAATACAGAGTACGCGAAGCTGTGAAAGGTCTGGAGGATTTTTCCCATATCTGGCTGATCTGGGAATTTTCGGAGGCTGTACGTGAGAAATGGTCTCCCACAGTACGGCCGCCGCGCCTTGGCGGGAATGAGAGGATGGGCGTGTTTGCCACCAGATCTCCGTTTCGGCCTAATTCTGTAGGGCTTTCCTGTGTAAAACTGGAAGAAATCGATCTTAAGAGTAAAGAAGGACCGGTTCTGGTTGTGTCAGGGGCAGATCTTATGGATGGTACGCCTATTTTTGATATCAAGCCGTATATCCCTGCAGCAGACTGCCATCCGGAAGCTCTGGGAGGATTTGCGGAAAAAGTAGAGCAGCATTTCCTGGAAGTGGAGATTCCGCAGAAATGGGCGGCCATGATCCCGGAGGAAAAACTGGAAGCATTAAAGGGAGTTCTCAGGGAAGATCCAAGACCCGCCTACCAGAAAGATCCGGAGAGAGTTTACGGGATGCCTTTTGCCGGGATGGATGTTCACTTCCAGGTGAAGGACGGCGTACTTTCTGTATGCGGCATCACAGAATATAAAAAATCTGACAAAATTTAAAATTACCTTTGACAAACTTTTTAAGGCATGGTATTATAATAAATGAGTTAGCAAGTGCTAACTCAATATTTTAAACCATGAGTTAGCTTAGAATAACCATATAAAAAGTTCAGTAATCAAAGGAGAGTGAAATTATGAGCGTTGTAATTGTAGGCGGTAATGAAAGAATGGTATGTCAGTATGAGGATATCTGTAAAGGGTTTGGATGTAAGGCAAAAGTATTTGCCAAAGAAAAAGGAGCCATGAAGAAAAAGATCGGTGTGCCGGATCTGATGATCCTTTTCACAAGCACAGTTTCCCACAAAATGGTTAACTGCGCAGTAGAAGAAGCAAAGAAAAAATCAATCCCTGTATGCCGTTGCCACACAAGCAGCGCTGCAGCTCTTGAGAATATCCTGAAACAGTACTGTGCATAAGAAACAGGTTTCATGTGCCTCTTCTCTTGTATAATTTGACTTTTTTTGCAGAAATGTGACGGAAAGACTTGCAAAATCATGAGTTTTTCAATAAAATAGCCGTAGGTTTCTGTGGTAAAGCGTTGCAGTGAGATATGTACTGAAAAGCAGCGCAGGAAGTCGAAATGCTGCCGTTTGGAAAATGAACAGCAGTATCGAAATTACAGGTGAGAGGTGTTATCATGAAAAAAGTTGTAAAATTCGGTGGAAGTTCTCTTGCAAATGCAGAGCAGTTTCAGAAAGTCGGCGATATCATCCGCAGCGATGAGAGCCGCCGCTATGTCGTTCCGTCAGCTCCGGGAAAAAGATTTGACGACGATATCAAAGTAACAGATATGCTTTACGGATGCTATGATGCAGCTTCCAAGGGTGAGGATTTTTCCGACAAGCTGAATGCGATCAAAGAGAGATATTATGAGATCATCAAAGGTCTTGGCCTGACTCTTTCCCTTGAAGATGAGTTTAAGAAGATCGATGAGGATTTCCGTGCACAGGCAGGAATCCAGTATGCGGCATCCAGAGGAGAGTTCCTTAACGGTAAGATCATGGCTGCATATCTTGGATATGATTTTGTAGATGCAGCTTCTGTGATCCGCTTTGACAAGAACGGTAATCTGGAAGCAGAGGAGACCAACAAGCTCCTTTCCAAAAAACTCAGCAAATGCCAGAGCGCAGTAATCCCAGGATTCTACGGCGCATGCGCAGACGGCACAGTTAAGACATTTTCCAGAGGCGGTTCTGATGTAACAGGATCCCTCGTTGCAAAAGCGATCCACGCAGATATCTATGAGAACTGGACAGATGTTTCCGGTTTCCTTGTAACAGATCCGCGTATCGTACACAATCCGGAACCGATCGAGGCGATCACATACAGAGAGCTCCGTGAGCTTTCCTACATGGGAGCTACCGTTCTTCATGAAGATGCGATCTTCCCTGTCCGTAAAGAGGGAATCCCGATCAATATCCGCAACACAAACAGTCCGGAAGACAAAGGTACTCTTATTGTAGAGAGCACCTGCAAGAAACCGAAATTTACCATTACAGGTATTGCAGGTAAGAAGGGATTCTGCTCCATCAATATCGAGAAATCCATGATGAACAGCGAGATTGGTTTTGGCCGTAAAGTTCTTCAGGTATTTGAAGATCAGGGCATCAGCTTTGAGCATGTACCGTCTGGCATTGATACCATGACAGTATATGTTCATCAGGATGAATTCGAGGAGAAAGAGCAGCAGGTTATCGCAGGCATCCATCGTCTGGTACAGCCTGATTTCGTTGAGATGGAGTCTGATCTTGCACTGATCGCAGTTGTAGGACGTGGAATGAAATCCCAGAGAGGTACAGCAGGCAGAATTTTCTCCGCTCTTGCCCATGCCAACGTAAATGTCAAGATGATCGACCAGGGTTCCAGTGAGCTGAACATCATCATCGGCGTAGAGAACCGCGACTTCGAAAAAGCTGTCAGAGCGATCTATGATATTTTTGTTCTGACTCGTATCTGATCTTTCTTATAAGATAATAGCGAAAAGCGTTCGCGATAGCTGCTGAAATTTTATTCAGACAGCAGAGGATTGAACTGAATCAGGGAAGTCCCCTGCAAAGTTGCAAAAAGCAATAA
>CAVBVT010000041.1:1523-6669 GCA_963598855.1 Eggerthellaceae bacterium | reverse complement strand
GCTGTGGACTTCTTTAGAATCCGCTGCAGGGTATACAGAAACGTAAATTCTGCAGCGGTTTTTTGCACTATATCCCAAAGAAATTCCAAACAAATCTGCCAGAATTCCCAAAATAAAGACAAAAGAAATTGTACATTGTGTCGAAAAACGTTTGACATGAAATAAACAGTATTGACAAAAACTTAACTTTTGTGTAAAACTATCACATACCAATTATTTCAGAAAGGCAGGCGGTTAACGATGGAGCAGCAGATCAAACTGGACGAGAAGAGTGCCCAGGAGTTTGTCAGTGCAGCCAGCAAGTGCAATTTTGATATTGATGTATTTTACAATCGTATCATCATTGATGCGAAGTCGATCTTAGGACTTCTCAGCTTGGATCTGACACAGACACTGACAGTAAAATGCTATGGTGAGGACGAGAATTTTAAACAGGTTCTTTCCAAGTATGCAGTGGGATGAGGAAAATATGAAAAAAGGAAAACGGTAATAGAAGGGCGCAGTTCATGAAAGAAAAGCAGAACATGCGTCCTTTTTTTCATTATATGGAAAGACGTTTTCCCGGATTTTGTGATATAATCTCGGAAGAATAAGCTGATTTTTGTATAATGGAATACGAAAGCAGACAGTATCTGCAGGAGCAAAGTGAATGGAGAAAGAACGGGTTCGGATTTCTGTGAGGAATCTGGTGGAATTTATACTTAGAAGCGGAGATCTGGATAACAGCCGGGGTTCCGGGGACAAGGAAGCCATGCTGAAAGGCGGCAGGATTCACCGAAAGATCCAGAGAAGCATGAAAGGGGATTATCAGTCAGAGGTCTCCCTGAAAAGAGAAAGTGAATATGAGGATGTGATCATCCAGGTGGAAGGCCGTGCTGACGGGATCTTTACAGAAGAAGGACAGGTCTTTATTGATGAGATCAAGGGAACTTACGGAAATATTCAGGCACTGGAAGCACCGGTTCCCGTTCACCGTGCACAGGCGATGTGTTACGGCCTGATCTATGGGGAGAAGGAAGGCCTTGAACGGATTGGGATCCAGATGACCTATTCCCATCTTGATACAGAGGATACCAGAAGATTCCGCGAAGAGTTTTCCATGGAAGAATTGCAGGACTGGTATCAGGAACTTCTGGATGCCTATCACAAATGGATCGCATACTCCATTTCCTGGAAAAAACAGAGAAATGATTCTATGACTGATCTGCAGTTTCCTTTTCCGTACAGAGAAGGTCAGCGGGAGATCGTCAGTGGCGTGTACCATACGGTTTCCAGCGGCCGCACCCTTTTTGTACAGGCTCCTACAGGTGTCGGGAAAACCATGTCAGCAGTTTTTCCGGCTGTGCGCGCCATCGGAGAGGGAAAAGGAGAGACGCTTTTTTACCTTACAGCAAAGACGATCACAAGAACTGTTGCAGAGGAGGCCTTTCATATTCTGAGGGAGAAAGGCCTGAAATTTAAAGTGACCTCCATTACAGCCAAAGAGAAACTTTGTTTTCTTGATGCGCCAGAGTGCACCCCGGAGAAATGTCCTTATGCGAAGGGACATTTTGACCGTGTAAATGATGCGGTTTATGAATTGTGGACAACAGAAGAAGTATATTCCCGGGAAGTGATCCGGAAACATGCTGAGAAATGGCAGGTGTGTCCTTTTGAGATGTGCCTGGATCTTTCTATCTGGACAGACGGGGTGATCTGTGATTATAATTATGCATTTGATCCCAATGTACATCTGAAGAGGTTCTTTGGCGACAACATTTCCGGGGATTATATTTTTTTGATTGATGAGGCTCATAATCTGGTAGAACGCGGCAGGGAAATGTACAGTGCAGATATATACCGCCAGAACATCATAGCACTGCACAGAAGGATCCGGAAATTATTTCCGAAGCTTGCCAGGGCTCTGGACAAAGCCAGCCGTCAGATGCAGGAACTGGAGGATGATTTAAGAGAGACCGGAAAAGAATACCAGGTACTTGCAAATCCGGGGCCTCTGCCTATTACGTTCCTTACGATATCCGGTCAGCTGGAGGAGATCCTTGAGGAAAAAAATCTGGAAGAAGAGCTTCGGGGGGAGATCCTGGAATTTTATTTTACAGTGAGAGATTTTCTGAATGTATCCGAGCTGGTGGATGAGAATTACGTTGTGTATACAGAAAAATGCGGCGAGGATGATTTCCGATTACGGCTGTTCTGCGTAAATCCTGCAGGAAATTTGGGAGAATACCTTAAAAAAGGAAGAAGTAAGGTATTTTTTTCCGCAACACTTTTTCCCATGCTGTATTACCGGGAGCTTCTTACAACAGATCAGGATGCTTATGGGATCTATGTAAAGTCGCCTTTTCCAATGGAGAACCGCCAGATCATGATCGGCTGTGATGTGAGCAGCAAATATACAAGAAGGAATTATACGGAATATCGGAAGATCGCAGAGTATATTGCCAGATGTGTGTGGCAGCGGCAGGGAAATTATATGATATTTTTTCCATCGTATAAGCTGATGGAGGATGTATATCAGGTTTATGAGGAGGAGTTTTCTGTAGCTTGGGTGCGCTGTATCCGGCAGAACTCCGATATGACAGAGCGTGCACGTGAAGAATTTCTGGAAGAGTTTCAGAGTAGGGAGGGAACGCTTGTGGGGTTCTGTGTCCTTGGAGGGATTTTTTCCGAGGGAGTGGATCTTATAGGGGAGAGTCTGATCGGTGCGGTAATCGTGGGAACAGGGCTTCCGCAGATTGGCAGCGAGAGGGAGATTTTAAAAGAATATTATGACAGGAAAAATCAGGCAGGATTTGATTATGCCTACCGTTATCCTGGAATGAATAAAGTGCTCCAGGCTGCCGGCCGCGTGATCCGCACAAAAGAAGATAAAGGTGTGATCCTGCTTCTTGACGACCGTTTTCTGGGGCGTGATTATGCAGGGATTTTTCCCCGGGAATGGAGAGACCGGAGCAGCTGCAGACTGGACACAGTAGAGGGAGCACTTAAAAGTTTCTGGAAACGGTTTACTTGACAGAACAGAGAAATCCGATATACTTATAGAGTCTTGAAAAGAGACAGTTACTGAAAAAATCAGAATGATGAAAGAGAAGTATATGAGACATAAAAAAATATACAAAGCACTGGCGGTCTGCCTCACTGCGGCAATGCTCACCCAGACCGTGACTGTGGCAGGAGCACAGCAGACAACACAGGGAAGCCTTGGTTCAGTTACAGAGGAGTCCCAGATACTTCCCATTCCCGATGGAAGCGGGAAATATATATTAAAAAGCAGCGGATTTTACTGCCTGAATGAGGATGGCACAAGAGAGAGCACACCAGCTGTTCACTATTTCAATCATTTTGTCATCGATGGAACTGTGTTTGACGGTTATTATTATCATGACGAGAGTGGTAAGTTTGCGGCAGGAAATTCCCATATGGTCCAGCTTAAGGATCTTACTGCAGTGTCCGATGACGGAAGCGGAGAAGAGATTTCTTTTGACGGGCTCTATATGGTAAATAATCTAGGAAAATTAAGTGCAGCACCGCAGGTACGATACATGGATGATCTTGTGGTGGATAAGACGACTTATAATGGGTTTTATTATTTTGATGAATATGGAAAAATGGTCACAGATAAGGGAATCCATGATCTGGAAATGAGTTCCGCAGGTCAGATGTTTGATGGTTATTATTATTTTGGCGGTGAGAACGGAGTACTGGTTCAGGAAGCCGGAGAAACACCGGAGGGATTTCCTGTTGATGAGAACGGTAAGGTAGAAACCAAAAATCTGGGAATGAAAGGTCTGAAGACAAGGATTACAGAACTTCTGGATGGCTATGAAGGAACATGGAGTGTCTATGTGAAAGATCTCACAGAGGATAAAAAGTTTGAGCTTAACAGCCAGTCACTGTATTCAGCCAGTCTGATCAAGATTTTTGTGATGGCACAGACTTATGCCAATATGGATGCAGTGCTTCAGAATGAAGCAGCCAAACTGAAGAAAGATGTTTCGGATCCGGCTGTATCTACGAAGGTGAATGATCTTCTCTGGAATATGATCACAGTCAGCGATAACGAATCTTTTAATGAACTGGTGCGGCTGCAGACAGCTTCCGGTGCATTTAAGGACGGTGCAGAAGCTGTAAATGCCTTTCTTGCAGAGAATAAATATGCGGATACATCGGTGCAGCATATTCTGAACCCGTCATCTTCGAAAGATGCAGGGCTGGGCGGAAGAAACATCACTTCTGTAAAAGACTGTGCGCAGCTTCTGGAAGGGATATATAATGGAGAATGCGTGTCAAAAGAAGCATCAGAGGCGATGCTGAACCTTCTTTTGAACCAGCAGGTAACGACCAAGATCCCAAGCGGCGTTTCCGCCTCTGTGGAGATTGCCAACAAGACAGGAGAGACAGATACAGATCAGCATGATATTGCTATTGTGTACGGTGAGAAGACAACCTATATTCTCTGTGTGATGTCAGAGAACTGCCAAGGAGGAGATGCAGTTTCCCATATTCAGGATATTTCCGGTATTGTTTACAATTATCTGAACATGCAGCTTGACCAAGAGTGATATGTGAGTTAAAATTATAAAGACATCTGAGCATGATTAAGGACAGCTCACAAAGAGAGGAGAATGTATTATGAAAACAGTACATACAGACAATGCGCCGGCAGCGATCGGACCATATTCCCAGGCAATCATCCACGGAGATATTCTTTACACATCCGGACAGATCCCGGTAGATCCGGCAACAGGTGAAGTTGTTGGAACAACGATCGAGGAGCAGGCTGACCGCGTGATGAAGAATCTTGGAGCAGTTCTTGAAGCAGCTGGTACCAGCTATGAGAATGCCATCAAGACTGTATGCTTCCTTGCAGATATGAATGATTTTGCTGCATTTAATGAAGTATATGCGAAATATTTCGTAAACAAACCGGCACGTTCCTGCGTTGCAGTGAAGACACTGCCGAAGAACGTTCTCTGCGAAGTAGAGGTAATTGCAGCTGTATAAATAAATGATGAGCCTGAAATCAGGTGAATCGTAGGATAGTATAGTTTTTACATCTGGATATCATGTAATTATGCAGAAATCCCCGTTGATTTCGAAAATATTCGTTGTTTGTTGATAAAATGATGAATGTTTTTGTGGCAAC
>CAVBVT010000041.1:0-1513 GCA_963598855.1 Eggerthellaceae bacterium | reverse complement strand
GTTGCTTTTTGTTAAAAAATACACAAAAAAACCATAGGAATAATCGTAAGATAGTATAATAATACAAATGGATAACAGAGGTTATGTAAAAATTATGGCGTTAAAATAAAGTCACTTAATAAAGATGAGTGCAGATTATTGAGAATAAATTGAATAATTAGGAGGGAACGCCATGATTATCATTGGTGAGAAACTGAACGGTTCCATTCCGTCAGTTGCAAAAGCGATCGCTGAGAGAGATGCGGATCTTATCAGAGAGAGAGCAAAGAAACAGGCAGAGGCAGGAGCTACATTCCTTGATGTATGTGCTTCTGTAGAAGAGGACGTAGAGGTAGAAACCCTGAAATGGATGATCGACCTTGTACAGGAAGTAACAGATACACCGATCTGTGTAGACAGCCCAAGTGCAAAATCCTGTGTTGCAGCAATCCCATTCTGCAAACGTCCAGGACTTGTAAACTCTGTATCCCTTGAGGGAAACAAGATCGACACGATTTTCCCGGTAATCGCAGACACAGACTGGGAGTGTGTTGCACTTCTCTGTGACAACGATGGAATCCCGGATTCCGTAGAACGCCGTATGAAAGTTTTCCACGGAATTATGGAGAAAGCAAAAGAATACAATATAGCACCAAGCAGACTTCACATTGACCCGCTTGTTGTTACCTTATCAACAGACCAGACAGCACTGACCGTATTTGCAGAGTGCTGCCGCCAGATCAAAGCAGAGTACCCGGATATCCACATCACAAGTGGTCTTTCCAACATCTCCTTTGGTCTTCCTACAAGAAAGAATATCAACCAGGCATTCATGGTACTGGCTATGAACGCAGGAATGGACAGCGCCATCGTTGACCCGACCAACAAGAACATGATCGGAATGATCTACGCAACAAATGCCCTTCTTGAGAGAGATGAGTACTGCCTGGACTACATTGACAAATTCAAAGATAAACCTGCACAGGAGGCAGCCCCGGCAGCAGAAGCAAAAGAGCTGACACCTGCAGAAGAAAAAATGCAGGCCGTATTCAAAGCAACAGAGAACGGCAAGAACAAAGAAATCGGCAAATGTGTTCAGGAAGCTCTGGATGCAGGCTGTGACCCGACAGCGATCCTTAATGACGGCATGATCGGTGCCATGGCAGTTGTTGGTGAGAACTTCAAAAAAGAGATCATTTTCGTTCCGCAGATGCTTGCAGCAGCACGTGCCATGAAAGAGGGCGTTGAGGTACTGAAACCGTACCTTGCAACAGGTGAGGCCGGAAGTGCAGGAAAGATCATTCTTGGTACTGTAGCAGGCGACCTTCATGATATCGGTAAAAACCTTGTTGGCATGATGTTCGAGAGTGCTGGTTTTGAGGTTATCGACCTTGGCGTTGATGTTCCGATCGAGAGATTTATCGAAGTTGTAAAAGAGAACAAAGATGCGACCATCGTTGCACTTTCCGCTCTTCTGACAACAACAATGCCATCTCTTCGTGATACAGTAGCAGCACTTCTGAAACAGCCATTC
>CAVBVT010000040.1:20377-20857 GCA_963598855.1 Eggerthellaceae bacterium | reverse complement strand
ATAGTAGGCGAAGTCTTCAATGAGAAAGAGGATGAAATCCGTGATTTTATCGGAGAAAACGGATATTTTTCCTCCATGTTTGATTTTGAGGAGACCTGTTGTGGAAAAAGTGAGGATGGTTGGTATGCTTCCCAATATGTGCTCACACCTGAGGACTACAAGAAATGTATTTTCCATACCCAGCAGAAGATCGGAGAGACAGGGCTGATCTCCAATATTATTGAGAACCACGATGAGCCAAGAGGTGTCTGTCACTATATTCTTCCGGAAGACAGGTGTCTGGATTCCAAGAAACTTCTGGCCGGCGTGTACTTTTTCCTGAGAGGAATCCCGTTTATCTATCAGGGACAGGAGATTGGAATGGAGAACATGGATTTCACTTCCATGGAGCAGATCGATGATATCAGCACCATTGACGAATATCAGGTTGCCCTAAATGCAGGCTGTACAGAGGAGGAAGCACTTCGGGCAGCATCTGCT
>CAVBVT010000040.1:0-20367 GCA_963598855.1 Eggerthellaceae bacterium | reverse complement strand
CTCCGGTGCAGTGGAATACAGAGAAAAACGCCGGATTTACAACAGGAACACCATGGCTTGGAGTAAATCCAGATTATAAAGAAATTAATGTAGAGTCCCAGTTAACGGACAGCGATTCTCTGCTTTCTTTTTACAAAAAAATGACAGCACTTCGAAAAACACAGGAGTATAAAGACACATTCGTATATGGAAGCTTCAAACCGTATAAAGAAGAACAGGAGAATCTGATCGCCTACACAAGAACAGAAGAGAAGAATCTTCTGGTAATGGGAAATCTTCAGGGCCAGTCCCAGAATGTGGAGCTTCCGGGAGAAGTACAGAATATGCTTTTGAACAATCAGGAAGAGGTACAGATCAAAAATGGAACCATCAGCCTGAAGCCGTATCAGTTCGTGATCCTGGAATATTAACAGTAGATATTTCTGTCAGGGTCTGTTAAAATAAATGGTTGGCTGTGATCGTTAAGTGAGCAGCTGTATATATCTATATTATTAAAGGATAATAATTTCAGAAGGGGAAAATATGCTCAAGATAAAAAATTATGTAAAGGCAGAAAGTCTTGCCCAGGCATATGAGCTGAATCAGAAAAAGACTGCCATTGTGCTGGGCGGCATGGTCTGGCTGAAGATGGGAAACCGGAATATTGTCACAGCGATCGATCTTTCAGGTCTGGGTCTGGATACTATTACAGAAACAGACGAAGAATTTGTGATCGGCTGTATGACACCGCTTCATGCTATCGAAACGCACAAGGCTCTCAATGAATATACAAAAGGAGCAGTAAGAGAGAGCGTACGTCATATTGTTGGTGTGCAGTTCCGTAACTGTGCTACGGTAGGTGGAAGTATTTTTGGCAGATTCGGTTTTTCTGATGTGCTGACCATGTTTCTGGCTATGGATACCTGGGTGGAACTTTACGACAGAGGGCGGATCCCGCTTACAGAGTTTGCGCTTATGGAAAAAGATAATGACATTCTGGTTAATATCATTGTAAAGAAAACTCCTCTGAACACTGTGTACTTAAGCCAGAGAAATAATTCCACAGATTTTCCGGTGCTGACATGCGCGGCTTCTCTTATTGACGGAGAGGCAAGAACTGTCATCGGTGCCAGACCTGGCAAGGCCGTTGTTGTGGAAGATAAAGAAGGAATCCTGAAAGGCTTTTCAGGGAAAGATCCTCGGGAGAAAAAAGAGGCAGCAGCAGCCTTTGCTGCTTATGTGGCAGAGAAGGTCGTGACAGATAAGAATATGCGTGCCTCCAAGGAATACAGAAGTCTTCTTGTAAAGGTTCTTACAAGAAGAGCATGGGAAGAGATCGGAGGTAGAGAGTCATGAATATTACCTTCTGGCTGAATGGAAAAAAGAAACAGGCGGAGGTAGGAGCGTCAGAGTTGCTTCTGGACTTCCTTCGGAAAAACAGCTGCTACAGCGTGAAGCGCGGCTGTGAAACTGCAAACTGCGGGCTTTGTACCGTTCTTATGGATGGCCGCCCGGTTCTTTCCTGCTCCATGCTGGCTGCCCGTGCAGACGGCAAAAAAATCGTAACACTGGAAGGAATGCAGGCGGAGGCGCGGGAATTTGGCACATTTATGGCCAACGAGGGTGCTGAACAGTGTGGCTTCTGCAATCCCGGCTTTATTATGAATGTATTTGCCATGCTGCAGGAGCTTTCAGATCCCACAGAGGAGGAGATCCTGGAATATCTTTCCGGAAACTTATGCCGCTGTTCCGGCTTTGTGGGACAGACAAGAAGTATCCTGAAGTTTCTTGCATATAAAAAAGGACAGGAGGAAGGGAAATGAAATACGTAAACAAGGCGGTGCCGAAGACAGATGCCATGGCACTGGTGACAGGAAAGCCTGTTTATACCGATGATCTTGCACCTTCAGACTGTCTGGTCGTGAAGCTTCTTCGAAGCCCCCATGCAAATGCCTGGGTGGAAGAAATCAAGACGGATACGGCAAAAAAGGTTGAAGGAATCGAATGTATCCTGACCCATGAGGATGTTTCACATAAACGTTTCACACTGGCAGGACAGACGGCACCGGAGATCAGTCCCTGGGATCGCTATATCATGGACAGGCACGTGCGTTTTGTGGGAGATGTGGTTGCCATTGTGGCCGGTGAGACCGAGGCCGCCGTTGACCTGGCATTGAAGCGTATCAAGGTGAAATACCGTGTGGAGGATGCAGTCCTTGATTTCCGAAAAGCCCTGGACAACCCGGTTCTGGTACATCCTGAGGAGGACTGGTACATGCCGATCCCGGCAGGTGGGGACAACAAACGTAATCTTTGTGCCTCCGGCTCGGAGGAGGTAGGGGACGTAGAGGCCATGCTGAAGTCGTGCGCCTGTACCGTAGACGAGGTCTACCATACAAAGGCCAATCAGCAGACCATGATGGAAACCTTTCGAACCTACTGCTATATGGATCATTTTCAGCGTCTGACGGTGGTTTCCTCCACGCAAATCCCCTTCCATGTAAGGAGAATTGTAGGAAATGCGCTGGATATCCCTGCATCCAGGATCCGTGTGATCAAGCCACGTATCGGAGGCGGCTTCGGGGCGAAGCAATCCTCGGTCAGTGAGGTTTATCCGGCACTTGTAACCTGGGTGACGGGAAAACCCTCCAAGCTGATTTTTTCCAGGAAGGAATCCATGACTGCTTCCTCACCCCGTCATGAGATGGAAATCCATATCCGTATGGGCGCAGATGAAAAGGGTATCGTAAAGGTAATCGACCTTCATACCACCTCCAATACGGGGGCTTATGGTGAGCACGGACCGACTACGGTGGGACTTTCCGGGCATAAATCCATGGCATTGTACAGACATATGGAGGCCTACCGTTTTTCCTATGAGGTTGTGTATACAAACATGCAGGCTGCCGGAGCGTACCGGGGTTATGGAGCAACCCAGGGTATTTTTGCGGTAGAATCTGCAGCGGATGAACTTGCACATAAAATGGGAATCGATCCGGTCAGATTCCGTGAGATGAACATGCCGATGGAAGGTGAGGCACTTCCCGGATATCCGGATGTCCCGATCAATGGAAGCTGTGCGATGGACCGGTGTCTTGCACGTGCGAAAGAGATGATCGGCTGGGATGAGAAGTACCCGTTTCGTGATATGGGAAATGGCAAGGTCCGCAGTGTTGGGCTTGCCATGGGTATGCAGGGGTCTGCCATCGCAGGTGTTGACGTAGGAGGTGCCGATATCAAGCTGAATGAGGATGGATCTTATACACTGGCTCTTGGATGCTCGGATATGGGAACCGGCTGTGACACCATCCTGGCACAGATGGCGGCAGACTGTCTGGACACGGATATGAAAAATATTGTGGTATTCAGTGTGGATACCGATATTTCCCCATACGATTCCGGCTCTTACGCTTCCTCCACCACCTATGCAACCGGAAATGCCGTTATGCAGGCCTGTGCAGAGCTTCGCAAAAGGCTCCACGCATTTGGTGCAGGAATGCTTGAGGTAGCTGTAGAGGACTGCGATTTTGACGGAGTGGCAGTCCGCACAGTGGATGGAAGAGAAGTGACCTTAAGGCAGATCGCGCGGAAGGCCACAGCAGGGGTCTGCAGTGAGCTGCAGGTCGTGAAGGAATTTTCATCCCCGATCTCCCCGCCGCCGTTTATGGTCGGTGCAGTAGAGCTTGAGATCGACAAGGAAACAGGACAGATCGATGTGATCGATTACGTAGGTGTGATCGACTGCGGAACGCCGATCAATCCGAACCTTGCCAGAGTGCAGGCAGAAGGCGGTATCGGCCAGGGAATCGGAATGGTTCTCTACGAGGATGTACAGTACAGCGAAAAAGGAAAAATCCGCAACAATTCCTTTATGCAGTACAAGATCCCGAACCGCATGGATATCCCAAGTGTGCGCATTGCCTTTGAGAGCAGCTATGAGAAAACAGGTCCGTTTGGTGCGAAATCCATCGGTGAGCTTGTGATCGACACACCGTGTCCGGCAATCGCCAATGCCGTTTACAATGCAACAGGGGTGCGCGTCCGCGAGCTTCCGATCACGCCGGAGAAAGTGGCCATGGGCATTCTTGCAAGAGAAGCAGGAGAAGAAGAATGAGCCTTGTGGTCAAAGGTCTGCTGGTTGTTTTGTGGCTGCTGGCTGTCCCTGGGGCAGCTGGCGGCGCGGTTCTTTATAAGAATGAAAAGAGATCACCGGGGATGTGCCTTCTTGCAGGATATCTTTTGATGTTTTCAGTGGCAGAAATATTGACGCTGCCCATGATATGGGCAAAGCTTCCGCTTCATATCCTGAAATACAGTTTTGCAGGTGTGATGACAGCTTTTGCACTGATCGGGATTATCCTGCTGTGTAAAGATAAAAAACAGAAAAGCTTCGGCGGCGGGAAACAAAGAAAAATATCGGTGTATTTTCTGGTGGCAGCAGCATTGATCCTTTTTCAGCTGGTAGCAGCTTCGTTTTTGGCTCATATGGATGCTGATGATGCTTTTTATGTGGCAACAGCTACGACTGCTGTACATACAGATACGATTTTTTCTGTAAATCCTTATACTGGCTATGAGTATGTGCATTTGCCCAGCAGATATGTTTTGTCACCATTTCCTGTATTTCTGGCAGTGATAAGCTCTCTTTGCGGGTTCCATCCTGCAATTGTGGCCCATGTGATATTTCCGGCATTGTTTATTTTTATGGCATATGTAGTTCTGTATCAGTATGCGAAAAAATGGTTTCCGGAAGAACAGGATGCCAGAGGGATTTTTCTAATATTCTGTGCGGCAGTTATCTGGTTTTCCGGGTATTCGATCTATAATTCCGAAAATTTTCAGATGATCCGTATCTGGCAGGGAAAAGCATGCATGGCATCCGTTTTTCTACCGCTGCTTTTGTATCTTGGCATGTGCATTATAATGGAAAAACAAAGAGAATATTCCTGGATCATGCTTCTTCTGGCTGATATTTCCTGTTGCTTGCTTTCTTCCATGGGAATCATGCTGGCCTGTATTATGCTGGTAATACTTTTGGTTATGGGCCTGGTGCGGTACCGTGATCTTCAAAGAGCGGCCTGCACAGCGTTATGTTGCCTGCCGTCATTGATTCTTGGTGCAGTATATATTATGATCCGATAGGAGAAAACTATGAAAGAAATAGTTACATGGGCTGTTACCATATGGAATATGTACTGGGGAAACGGCTGGATGCAGTACTTGATGGCTCTTGGAGGCGTTTGTATCCTGATCTTCGGGAGAAAAAGCAAAATCGGCTTGAGGTTGTTTTGCTATACAGTGCTTCTTTTGGTGTTGTTTTTCTGCCCCATATCAGGACGGGTGATCATGCGGTGCATCGGAAAAGATGTATACTGGCGTGTATTATGGCTTTTGCCGGTAGTGCCTTTGATCGCAGGCGGTTTTACAGTGCTTGCAGAAAGAATTGGAAACCGTATGCTTCGGACAGTTTTGGTTGCAGTACTGGCAGCTGCAGTGGTTATTTCCGGAACTGGAATGATAAAAGCCGGGAATTTTCAAAGGGTTTACAACCGTCAGCAGGTGCCGGATGAAATTGCAATGATCTGTGAGCTGATCAATAAGGACAGGGACGGAAGTGAAATAAGGATCGCAGCGGATGAATATATCTCTTCCTATATCAGAGTGTATGATCCTGCGTTGAATATGGCATACGGGCGCAGAGGGGCCGGAGCTGTTGATAAGAATGCAAAAAGTTTGTATCAGCAGGTCAATGCGCCGGTTCCAGATGGGGAAAATATTTCTCACCTGGCAGATCTTGTGAACTGTACGTATGTGGTCATGATGGTTCCAGATGAAAATTTCCTTTCGGATATGGAAGCAGGAGGCTATCAGATCCTTGGTACAGCAGGTTCCTACTATATATTTGTATGTGATAAATATAAATAGGCATGAATTTTTTATGGACGTGGGCTGTTATACAGTTCGCGTCCGAAATAACATAAAATGTGTAATGAATATGCACTGTTCAAAAAAATCTTTACAATTTCAGGGTTATGTGTTAGAATTTAAGACAGTGTAAACCGACTTTGACAATTTCATACCTGATTTTAGAAGTTATGTTTTTCATTATGCACCTGTAGCTCAGTGGATAGAGCAGTGGTTTCCGGTACCATGTGCGGGGGTTCGATTCCCTTCAGGTGTGCTACCCGGGCAGTGGAACTGTTCCGGCGTGTTGTTATGATAAGGAGGACAAGAACTTGGATGATTTCAGAGAATGGTTATCAGATAACCTTCGCTATTTTATGTTAGGCGGGGCAATTCTGTTAATCGTGCTTGTTCTGATCTTTGGCGTCCGCGCCTGTGTTGGAGGTAAGAAGGGGAATTCCAATGGAGATCAGACAACAGCCCAAAGTAACCAGGAAAATGATCCTTCTTCTCCGGCAAATGATGGGGAGACAGACGAGAAGAAAGACGCCAGTTCCGCAGACAGTACAGAAGCGGAAACAACCATGGAAAAAGCCAGCACGGAAGTAACCGAGCTGATTCAAAGCTACTACAAAGCTTTTGGGGAAAAAGACATTGCAACACTTAAGACGATAGAGGACGGATTTACACCGGCCGATGAGTCACAGATTAATTCAAGGGATTATATTGACGGGTATGAAGTGCAGGATGTTTACGCGAAGGAAGGATTAACGGACGGTTCGTATGTCGTCTATGTGGTCTTTAACTATATCTGTACAGGAATTGAGACTCCGGTTCCGGCACTGAGCCAGTTTTATGTGGAGACAGACAGTGACGGTAATCTGAAGATCAAGGGAGGTGCTGACGAAGATACAGATATCAGCACATATGTGAAAAAACTGGAATCTGAGAGCGATGTGAAGGCTTTGATCGCACAGGTCAAGGCAGATTATGACGCAGCACAGGAGAATGATTCTGCTCTGACAGAGTTCCTTCAGGGACTCGGAGATGATGCAAGTGCATCGGCGGAGACAGGAACCATGCTTACAGTTACCGAAGACTGTAATGTTCGTGCATCGGCAGATTCAGAGGGTGAGGTTATCGGTGGTTTTTCTGCAGGAACGGAAGTTGAGAAGAAGGGGCAGGAAGGCGACTGGATACAGGTTGACTATGATGGACAGACTGGATACATATATAGTGGTTTATTAGAATAATAAGGGTAATAAAAATGCAGGTTCCGTTATTTGCGGAGCCTGCATTTTTTTGAGTGCGCCTTGCGGCGCACGTCGCTAGTGGATGAAAGTTCCTAATCCGCCCTAGTAGTGGGAAGGATACAGCCAAGACCAAGGGTGTCCTATTTGCAGCAATGGCTGTGATTAACGTGAGGGGAATCTGAAGGAAGGTGGAGGCAAATCTCTGGTCTGACGAACAGAAATCACATGAGGCTATAGTTAAGGATAAGGTTGCAAGACAAATCAAAGTCCAATAACTACTCGGAATTAACTGTAGTAAATGTGGCAGATATATGGAGAGAAAGTGACGTGTGGTACCAAGGGAGGTCTCGTCAGCGGATGGAAACAGAGTAAGAAATCCGTTAGTAACAACGAATGGCGAGAAGTCAGCAGACGCCATAGTAAACCGGTGGCTGCAAACATCGGCGAAGGGCTGAACTTTAGGAGGCACAAGCAATGAAAGTAACTGAAAGTGGATTTAAGAACAGACAACTTCATATAGAAGACTATCTGCAAATGGTATCTGCGGAACAGAAAGAGTATGCAGAAGTGTTCGACTACTCTAGGATTACTGAAAAGAGCGGTGTCGTCACAGACTATTGGACGAACAATCTTTTGGATTTGATTTTGCGAAAAGACAATCTTAACAATGCTTATAAGCAAGTCAGGAAAAACAAAGGAAAAGGTGGAATCGATGGTATGCAGTTGGATGAACTTCTGCCCTTCCTGAGAGAGAACCAGGAAACTTTAATCCAGGAGATAAGGAACGGGAAATATAAACCCAATCCGGTTCGCAGGGTAGAGATACCCAAGGAAACAAAAGGCGAGTTCCGAAAACTCGGAGTTCCCACGATGGTCGATAGAGTTATTCAACAGGCAATCGCACAGGAACTCTCGCCAATCTATGAGGAGCAATTCTCAGAGAATAGTTTTGGATTTAGACCAAAGCGAGGAGCACATGATGCCCTTAGGCAATGCCAAAAGAATGTAAATGATGGATATGTATATGCGGTAGATATGGACTTGGAAAAGTTCTTTGATACAGTATGTCAGAGTAAACTGATAGAGGTGTTGTCACGAACCATCAAAGACGGCAGAGTCATATCTTTGATACACAAATATCTTAATGCAGGAGTAATCGCAAATGGAATGTGTGAACGTACAGAGATAGGTATGCCACAAGGCGGTCCGCTTAGTCCGTTGCTTAGTAATGTAATGCTAAATGAGTTGGACAAGGAACTTGAAAGCAGAGGACATAGATTTGTTCGATATGCAGACGACTGTATGATTTTCTGTAAGAGCAGAAAAAGTGCGGAAAGAACCTTGAAGAACATTATTCCATTTATTGAAGGGAAACTATTCCTAAAAGTAAATCGGAAGAAAACAGAGGTGGCGCACATCAGCAAAGTCAAATATCTAGGCTATACCTTTTATAGATATAAGGGCAAATGCAGGTTCAGAGTCCATCAAAAATCAGTAGAGAAGATGAAAAATAAAATCAGAGAGCTTACTGATAGGAACAAAGGGATTAGTAATGCAGTACGAGAAAGAAAGTATCAGGAGTATGTGCAAGGCTGGGTGGAATACTTTAGACTTGCAGATATGAAAGGGCTTCTCAAGGCAACAGATGAATGGGCAAGACGTAGAATCCGAGCGGTTTATTGGAAACAATGGAAGAAAATCAAAACAAAGTACCGAATGCTAAAAGCATTGGGAATGGAACACTGGAAAGCAAAAGAACTTGCCTGTAGTAGAAAAGGTTATTGGAGAATGGCGAAAGTCTTGAACCAAATCTTTTTCAAGAAAATAATAGCCAAGCTGGGATATACAACCATGCTTGACTATTATCTAACAGTTTGTGAAAACTAGAGAAGCGCCGTATACGGAACCGTACGTACGGTGCTGTGGGAGGTCGGTAGATAAAATAATTATCTACCTCCTACCCGATCAAATGCGAAATGTGAATCTCTTTTAAATGGATCATTCTTTCAGAGAACCGTCGGAAGCCAGCTTATATTTCTTGCCGTCTACAGTGATGGTACCTGTCTGCATGATTCCGTCTTCATCCAGATAGTATTTTTTGCCTTTCAGTTTCAGCCATCCTCGCTGCATGATTCCGTTCTTATCGAAATAATAACGTTTTCCATCGGTATCCGTGAGCCACCCGGTATAGGCAGTTCCATCTACCATAAAAAGCCAGTTGGAACCATCTGCTGTCCAGATGCCCTTGTCTGCTTCCGGAGAAACCTGCTGTTCTTCGGGAACCGGAGTTGCTGTGGCTGTTGGTGCTGCTGTTACAGATACTGAAATGTCTGTATTATCGGCCTGATCCGGAACATCGGTTATATCCGGTATGATCTGAGTGTCTTGTATGGCAACGGAGGTGGGATTGTTTCCGGAAGTGCCAGCGGATGACTGAGTAAAAAGAAGACCGCAGATCAGACACAAGAAAACAGAAATAAAAATCAGAAGCCGGTTAATATGTGAATTATGCTCTGCCATATGTTTCCTCCTGAAATGGGTTTGTTCCTGTTAATCATACAATACCCGTCTGTAAAATACAAGGAAAATAAGCGTTGCGAACATCTGGGAAAAAATATATAATAGAGCAATGGACAAAAAAATCAGAATCAACAAATTTTTAAGCGATGCAGGAGTCTGCTCCAGAAGAGAGGCGGACAGACTGACGCAAGAAGGGCGGATTACTGTTAATGGACAGACTGCTCTAACAGGAATGAAGGTATCACCGGGAGATAAGGTCTGCATTGACAAAGAGCCGATAACGATACAGGAAAAAAAGATCCTTATTCTATTTAACAAGCCCAGAGGAATTGTCTGCAGTACCAAACAGCAGCGAAAAGAGATGACAGTAACGGAATATCTGGATTATCCGGTGAGGATATATCCCATTGGCCGCCTGGACAAGGAATCCCAGGGACTGCTTCTTCTTACCAATGAGGGGGGGCTGGTGAACCGCATCATGAAGGCTGGGAATTACCATGAGAAGGAATATCTGGTGACAGTGGATAAGCCTGTGACACCGGAGTTCATCCGGGGGATGAGTGAGGGAGTTCCTATTCTTGATACTGTGACACGTCCCTGCCAGGTGACTAAGACAGGGAAGAACAGTTTTCGGATCATTCTTACCCAGGGGCTGAACCGGCAGATCCGGAGAATGAGTGAATATTTTGGCTATCGTGTTGTTACATTAAAGAGAGTAAGGATCATGAATCTGAACCTGGACGGTATTGAAGAAGGAAAATACCGGGAAATTACGCAGACAGAGCGTAAGAAGCTGGAGGAGATGCTTTCCTCCGGAAAATCACAACAAGAAACAGGAGGAAGGCATGAACGAAGCATCCATCAAAAAAATGAAAGAGCTGGGGGCGAAGCTCCGGGAAGCGTCGAAAGCGTATTACCAGGAAGACAGGGAGATCATGCCAAACGTGGAGTACGACGCGCTGTACGATGCACTGGCAGCCCTGGAAGAGGAAACAGGGGTGGTTCTGGCAGACAGTCCCACCGTTAATGTAGGATATGAGGCAGTAGACCAGCTTCCAAAGGAGGAGCATGAGAGACCGATGCTCTCCCTTGACAAAACAAAGGAGAGAGAAGCTTTGCGGGAGTTCATCGGAGAACATCCGACACTTCTTTCCTGGAAACTGGATGGCCTTACCATTGTTCTTACCTATGAGAACGGACAACTTGTCAAAGCTGTTACAAGAGGCAATGGTATTGTTGGGGAGGTTATTACCAACAATGCCCGGGTATTCAAAAATATTCCGTTGAAGATCTCTTTTAAGGGACGACTTGTTTTAAGGGGAGAAGCGATTATCACGTATTCTGATTTTGAACGGATCAATGAGCAGATCGGGAATGCAGACGCGAAATATAAGAATCCCCGTAACCTCTGCAGCGGATCGGTCCGTCAGCTGAATAACGAGATCACGGCGAAACGAAACGTCCGTTTTTATGCCTTTTCACTGGTCAGTGCAGATGGCGTAGATTTTCAGAATTCAAGGGAGGAACAGTTTAAATGGCTTTCCGGCCAGGGATTTGAGGTGGTCGAGTACCGGAAGGTTACAGGGGATACCCTGGATGAGGCGATGGATTATTTTGCGGAAGCAGTCACGAAGAATGATTTTCCATCAGACGGTCTTGTTGCATTATATGATAATATTGCCTACGGCGAATCCCTGGGAGCTACAGCGAAATTTCCCCGTAATGCCATGGCATTTAAATGGGCAGATGAGATGCGTGATACGAAGCTTCTGGAGATCGAGTGGAGTCCTTCCAGAACAGGGCTTATCAATCCTGTGGCGATCTTTGAGCCTGTGGAGCTTGAAGGAACTACGGTCAGCAGAGCCAGTGTCCATAACATCAGCATTATGAAGGAACTGAAGCTGGGGATTGGAGACACCATCCGTGTTTATAAGGCAAATATGATCATTCCGCAGATCGCGGAGAATCTTACCGGAAGCGGCGATGCGCCAATCCCACACAGCTGCCCTGCATGTGGACAGGACACGGTAATCCGAAAAGAAAATGAGGTGGAGAGCCTTTTCTGCGTGAATCCGGACTGCCCTGCAAAGAAGATCAAATCCTTTGCACTTTTTACAAGCCGGGATGCGATGAATATTGACGGGCTTTCTGAGGCCACCCTGGAGAAATTTATTGCCAGAGGGTTCATCCATGATTTCGGAGATATTTTTGAAATCAGCAGATATAAAGAAGAAATCGTGGAGATGGAGGGATTCGGACAGAAGTCCTATGATAACCTGATCGACAGTTTGGAACGGGCGAAGGAGACTACGCTTCCGAGAGTGATCTACAGTCTGGGCATTGCTAATATCGGCCTTGCCAATGCAAAGGTGATCTGCCGTCATTTTGACAATGACCTGGAGAAGATTCGTCATGCAGAGCTTGAGGAGGTCAGTGATATTGACACCATTGGTCCTGTGATCGCGGGAAATCTTGTAGGGTACTTTCGGGATGAGGATAACAACCGACGCCTGGATCATCTGATGAGCTTTCTTCGCATTCAGGAAGAAGGGCCGAAAGAGGAGCAGATTTTTGCAGGGATGAATTTTGTGATCACAGGCAGTCTGGTTCACTTTGGGAACCGCAGTGAGGCGAAAGAGCTGATCGAGTCCCTGGGTGGAAAGGTGACAGGCTCTGTAACAAAAAAGACGAATTATCTTATCAATAATGATGTGCAGTCCAATTCCTCCAAGAACAAGAAAGCCAGGGAGCTTGAAATCCCGATCCTGTCTGAGGAAGCTTTTCTGAAGCTGGCGGGAAGATAAGTGGAAACGGTAAGAGTGATCGTTCTGCATAAAAAGTATCAAAAGCGGATTCTGTGGGAGTTCGCTTTATATAGATAAAGGAGGGCTTATAATGCCGATTAGAACACAGGGAGATCTGCCTGTAAAGGAGATCCTTGAGAGAGAAAATATATTTGTGATGGATGAGAACCGTGCCATGCACCAGGATATTCGCCCGATTCAGATTCTGATCTTGAATCTGATGCCGCTGAAGGAGGAGACGGAGCTTCAGCTTCTGCGCTCCCTTTCCAATTCGCCGCTGCAGGTGGATGTGACCTTTATGGCGGTGGAGAGCCATGAGGCGAAAAATACTTCCCTCAGCCACCTGAATAAATTTTATGAGACCTTTTCCGATGTGAAGAAACGTAAATTCGACGGAATGATCATTACAGGAGCACCGGTGGAACAGATACCCTTTGAGGAGGTGGATTACTGGAAGGAGCTTACAGAGATCATGGACTGGACGAAGAAGCATGTGACCTCTACCATCTTCCTGTGCTGGGCGGCACAGGCCAGTCTTTACTATTTTTATGGCCTTGAGAAAAAGCCCCTGGACAAAAAAATGTTCGGCCTTTTCTATCACAGGGTGCTGAACCGCAAGATCCCGCTGGTGCGTGGTTTTGACGATATATTCCTGGCTCCGCATTCCAGACATACCGAGGTACCCATCGAAGACATCCGCGCCTGCAAGGAGCTTACGATCCTGGCAGAGAGCGAGGAGGCAGGGCTGTTTCTTGCCATGGCAGAGGACGGCCGCAAGATCTTCGTTATGGGACATCCGGAGTATGACCGCGTAACCCTGGACGGCGAATATAAGAGAGATCTGGCGAAGGGACTCCCGATCGAGCTTCCGAAGAATTATTACAAGGACGATGATCCGAATAACAAACCGATGCTCACATGGAGGGCACATGCGAATAATCTGTATACAAACTGGCTGAATTATTACGTATACCAGAGCACACCCTATGACCTGTACGGGACGCCGGATTTTAAGGAGTTGTAAGGACTTTGAAACCTGCATGGTTGAGTTGTTTTTTGGATCTTTTGGTATGAAAATGGAAGAGGGCGGATAACTTCAAAGAACTTCACGTAAGTTACCATAATCTCACGTAATTTGATGGTAAAATAGCGTAAAAATGGCGTATGGAATTGGAAAAAATGGCGTACGAACATTAAGGATGTGGACGATAAGATTATCCTATAAGTAAATATGAAATGAGTATTAGCATAAGCTCATAAATCGTACCATTTTCATCAAACTGCATTTCTATCTGCTTATAAACCAGAAGAACCTCTTACATTTTTGATTCAAAATCAGGATCCCGTTTTTCACAGTAATACTTGATTTTAAATGGTTTGATAGCCTTAAATTCCCAATGGAAACCACTCACTCTAACAACTTTACCATTAAACCAGTATCATTGGAAATTACAGGTTATTTCTCTTGTATATAAGGAAGAAATAGGTATAAGACAACTGCTGCCACATCCACATATATGTTCTGCTAAAAAATGAGTTGCTGAATAGGTAAAGCCTATATTATAATATGGTTATAACAAAACTCGCTTGGAGGTGATAATATGCCATTACTGAAAGAGGAAACTTATACTATAGATGATATATATGCATTACCAGAGGGAGAAAGAGCGGAACTGATTGATGGTCATATTTACTATATGGCTCCACCTAGTAGAAAACATCAGGAGATATCAGGGGAATTGTATGCAGATATTAAAGAGTATATTCGTTCTCATGGTGGACGATGTAAAGTATATGCAGCACCATTTGCCGTTTATCTGGATGAAAGAAGTAATACCTATGTAGAACCAGATATTTCTGTAATTTGTGATCCGGACAAACTTGATGATAGAGGATGCAAGGGTGCGCCTGATTGGATTATAGAGATTGTGTCACCTGCAAGTAAACAGATGGATTATTATACTAAACTATTTAAGTATAGAACAGCAGGTATTCGTGAATACTGGATTGTTGATCCGTCTAAGAATCTGATTGTAGTGTATAACTTTGAATTGGGTGAAACAGAGCAGTATACTTTGCAGGACTCTGTTAAAGCAGGAATTTATGATGACCTTGTGATCGATTTTGAAAATATGGAATTGTAGGAGGTGAATGAGATGCCATTACTTAAAGAAGATTATACAAAAGAAGAGAAAATTAATGGTGTAATCTATAATATGTCACCATCACCAAATTATCAGCACGGAATTGTTGACGGAAATATTTATTCCATTATAAAAGCAGGATTAAAAGGTAGCTTGTGTTTACCCTTTATGGAAAATTTGGATTATAAATATCAGGCGCAAGAAAGTAACGATTATGTTATTCCTGACGTAATGATTGCATGTGATCGTAAGCACTTAAAGGGTGGCTCCTATACTGGAACACCTAGATTCATCGTGGAAACTCTGAGTCCTGCGACTGCATTAAGAGATATGACCGTGAAAAAAGAAATTTATCAGAATGCAGGTGTATCAGAGTATTGGATCGTTTCACCAAAAGAAAGAGCGGTGCAGATTTATTATCTTGAGGATGTTAAATATGAATTGAAGTATAGTTATATTCTCCAGGATGATCCAGAGGAAGACCACTATAATGCTGACACAGTGATAACATTAAGAGATTTCCCCAATATTTCTATGACATTGGCAGAAATGTTTGAGAATGTGGAATGAGCACAAAATTTAATTAAACAGTATGAAAGCCTCTCAGGGAGTTAATGTATCTGCTATATATCATACTGTGAATTGTAGAAAATTTTACAAAAATAGCAATTGCTCTTGAAAAAAAATGTTGGTATACTGTGGGTATAATGTAGCATGTGTTGAGGTGATGAGAAATGGCGATAAGAAGAGAGAGAGTGCGCCTTGGTGATCTTCTGATCAGGCAGGGAGTATTGACTGAGGAAGAACTGAAGCGTGCCCTCGAGCTGCAGAAGGGCAGCGGCAAGAAAATCGGAGAGGTGCTGGTAGATAACGGCTTTATCACAGAGGAGATGATCGTGCGTGCACTGCAGATGCAGTTGGGACTGAAGGTCGTCCAGCTGACAGGTGTGACGATCCCCAGGGAGGTACGCGGACTTGTAAGCGTGGATCTCCTCAAGAAATATACCTGCATACCCTTTGAGCTTGATCCGTACAATGCCAACATCCTCCATCTGGCAATGGCTGATCCAATGGATATGACAGCGATCGATGACATTTCCATTGTGACGAACCTCCAGGTGGAGCCATACATAGCAACAACCAGAGACATCCGTGCAGCCATTGACCGCTGCTACGGTGCGTCTGAGACGCTGGATGCGGCCAGACGCTTTACAAGGGAGCGTGAGCAGCTGAGAGGAAGCGCAGACGAGGACAATGATGTTGATGTCAGCGATGCGCCCATCGTGCAGCTGGTACGCTCTCTTCTTGAGCAGGCCATCCGCCAGAGAGCCAGCGATGTACATATTGAGGCTCTTGAGAGTAAGGTGCGCGTCCGTTACCGTATCGACGGCGCACTTTATGAAAGAATGGTCTATGACAATAGCCTTCTTCCGGCCATCTCCACCAGGATCAAGATCATGGGGGGCATGGACATATCCGAGAAGAGGAAGCCCCAGGACGGCAGGATGAGCATCATGGTAGACCGCCAGGACTACGACATCCGAATCTCCTCCGTGCCAACTGTCCACGGTGAGAAGATCGTTATGCGAATCTCTTCGAAACTAAGCCTTACCAAGAATAAGAAGGAGCTGGGACTTGCACCGGATGAGCTGGCACGCTTTGACCGGATGCTCGCAGCACCCTTCGGGATCATCTTCGTAACAGGTCCCACGGGAAGCGGTAAATCCACCACCCTTTACACGGCACTCAGTGAGCTGAATAAGGAAACGGTAAATATCGTAACCGTAGAGGATCCGGTAGAGGCCGATATCGAGGGGATCAACCAGATCCAGGTAAATAATAAGGTGAATCTAACCTTTGCCTCGGCACTCCGCTCGATCCTTCGCCAGGATCCCGACATTATCATGATCGGAGAGATCCGTGACCAGGAGACAGCCGGGATCGCGGTGCAGGCCTCCATCACAGGACA
Source organism: Eggerthellaceae bacterium (assembly GCA_963598855.1). Taxonomy (GTDB): domain Bacteria; phylum Bacillota; class Clostridia; order Lachnospirales; family Lachnospiraceae; genus Blautia_A. Next base: position 3,794 of record CAVBVT010000040.1, on the reverse strand, counting down.
TCTGGTCGTATCGACCCTGCATACCAACAATGCAGTAGGAACCCTGGGACGAATGGCCGATATGGGAGTGGAGCGTTACCTGATCGCAGATTCCGTAGTTGGAGTCATTGCACAGCGGCTCGTGCGGAAACTGTGCCCTCACTGCAGGAAGAAACGTCCGGCCACGGAAGAGGAGAAGCGCATTCTGAAGCGCAGCGCAGCAGAGCAGACAGAAATCTGTGAGCCGGTAGGCTGTGACCTCTGTAACCATACCGGATATTTCGGCCGGACAGGTGTGTTTGAGATCATGGAGATCAATGATGAACTCCGGAAACTTATTACTGAGAAAGGAACGACAGAAGAGCTGGAAGCGGCAGCCAGACAGAGCGGAATGAGAACTCTGAGAGATAACGGGATTCGTTACGTTCTGGAGGGGATCACCTCGGTCGATGAAATGCTGAAGGCTTCCTATGAGTAAGCTTCTGCAAACTTATCAAGTATGTATTCTTTAGATGAAGTATTAACCGTATCCGTCCGTACCGGGGCATCGGATATCCACTTTACAGTAGGAAAACCGCCGATATACCGCATAGACGGAATCCTGAAGGCCACAGAGGGTACCCCCCTTAAGCCCGATGACATGGAAAAGCTGCTGTTTCCTCTGGTGGATGTGCGGCACAGGGCAGAGCTTCAGGAGAAGGGTCAGACGGATTTCGCCTATGCCATCTCCGGCGTGGGACGTTTCCGCGTGAATGTGTTCCGGCAGAGAGGCACCCTTGCGGCAGTTATGCGATGTCTGCCCTTCGGAATCCCGGAACCGGAAACTCTAGGAATACCGGCGGAGGTTGTGGAGATAACCAGCCGCAAGAGAGGCCTCGTTTTGGTAACAGGCCCGACCGGAAGCGGTAAATCCACCACCCTGGCATCCCTGATCCAGGTGATCAATCAGAAGTATCCTTATCATATCATTACACTGGAGGATCCCATCGAGTACCTGCACAGGCACGACCGGGCTATTGTCAACCAGCGTGAGATCGGAAGCGATTCCCATGATTACGGACAGGCACTGCGGGCGGCACTCCGTGAGGATCCGGATGTGATCCTGGTGGGAGAGATGAGGGATCTGGAGACGATCTCCACGGCGATTACGGCAGCGGAGACCGGACATCTGGTATTCTCGACCTTGCATACCATCGGTGCCAACCAGACCATCGACCGTATCATTGATGTGTTCCCACCGGATCAGCAGCAGCAGATCCGTATCCAGCTGGCCTCGGTTCTGGAGTGTATCGTATCCCAGCAGCTTCTCAAGCGTTCAGACCAAACCGGCCGCGTGGCTGCACTGGAGGTACTGTTTGCTAACAATGCCATCCGCAATCTGATCCGCGAGGGAAAAACATATCAGATCCCATCCATCATGCAGACTAGCAGGAGGCTTGGGATGCATACCATGGATGATGCTCTGTATGACCTTTATATGAGGAAGATCATCAGCGCAGAGGATACCATTACCTACGCCCAGGATCCAGTATCCATGAGCAAGAAGGTAACGTTAGACTTGCCGGATTTCTGAAAGGAGTAAAACATGCCCGGTTTTTCATACATTGCCGTTGACAGAAACGGAAAAGAGAAAAAAGGCAGCATACAGGCGGATACCCGGGAGAAGGCACTGGAGACCTTGAAGAGCGGGGGACTGATCCCGGTTTCCGTGAGAGAACAGGGGGTTCTGAATAAGGATCTGGACTTTTCCATCGGGAAAAAAGTCAAGCCCCGTGATCTCAGTGTATTCTGCAGGCAGTTCGTCAGCATCATGCAGGCTGGTGTTCCCATGAAGGAGGCTCTGCAGATGATGGAGGAGCAGACAGAGAACAAATGGCTGAAGCGTTCCATCGGGGAGGTGCTGGCCAGCGTGGAGAAGGGTAACACCCTGGCAGATTCCATGCGTGCAGAGTCGAAGACCTTTCCACCGATGCTGATAAATATGGTGGAGGCCGGTGAATCTGCCGGTAATCTGGATACGGCCTTCGCACGGATGGCGGTTCATTTCGAAAAAGAAGCCAAATTAAAGGCAACGATCCGCAAGGCTACCATCTATCCCATCATCCTGGTGATCGCGGCGATGGGGGTTGTGGCAGTCATGCTTCTGTACGTCATCCCAATCTTTATTGACATGTTCGCGGATCTGGACATTGAGATGCCCGGGATCACCATGCTGGTCATGAATACCAGTAAATGGGCTACGGCTCACTGGTATCTGATCCTTGCCTTTATCATCCTGGTAGTAGCTGCGTATAAGCTGATCTACCACACCGAAAAAGGACGGCTGGCCATCGACCGGTTCAAAATGCGGATGCCCCTGTTTGGCAAGCTTACCGTCAAGACGGCCTGCGCTGAGTTCGCAAGGACCATGAGCACCTTGCTGACAGCCGGCATCTCCACGGTAGACTGTCTGGAGACAGCCTCCAAGGTGGTAAGGAATGTGCATTATACCAACGCACTTCTGGATGTGCGTCAGGCGGTTATGAAGGGTATCCCTATGTCGGAGCCGCTGGAGGCAGCGGAGATCTTCCCGCCGATGGTTTACCATATGACCGGGATTGGAGAGGAAACCGGTAATCTGGAGACCATGCTGGAGAAGCTTGCCGACTATTATGATGAAGAGGTGGAAATGACGACCCAGAGTGTCCTGGCAGCCATGGAGCCACTGATCATCGTATTTATGGCACTGGTGGTAGGTACACTGGTAATTGCCGTGATCTCACCGATTGCCACCATGTACAACGGACTGGATAATCTGTAAGGGTATCCGGCGGAAGAAAATCTCTGCCCGGGGCTGTTACGGAGTCTCGCGATTGGGAACCGCGTTAAAAGTTTCTGAATGACCATGAGGTTGTCGCACAGTAGGCATAGGTACTGTGTTATGATAGATCAGATGGAACGAAAAAGGAGGGCTTTTCAGAAACCATAAGATCAGGCAACAAATAAGTAACAAAAAAACTGAATAACGAGTTTACAACATAACTCCCTCCCCTCTGAAAAATTCAGGGGGGGGGTGGAGAGCACCTTTTGGGTGTTCTCGCTCGTTGAACAAATCATCGGACAGAGTATTCGTGATCAAAACAACAGGAGAGTTATGTATTCATCAAAGGATTGAATATGTGCGTAAAGCCTGTTGTCTATTATCTGACTGAGGGGAAAGCCCCAGCCGGGATAGTCATGACTCTGCTCCGATGAAAAAAGAAATGAAGGAGATTGAGTTATGTTTAAATTTCTTAGAGAGAGAAAGAAAAACAACAAAGGCTTTACGCTGGTAGAGCTGATCATTGTAATCGCTATCCTTGCCATTCTGGTAGGACTTCTTGCACCTCAGTACACAAAATATGTTGAGAAATCAAGAAAAGCAGCAGATGTAGATAATATGGAAGAAATGGTAAAGGCAGTCCAGGTTTATGCTGTTGATAATGCAATCAATACATCTACTGGTACTACTGAGTCCGCAGAAATCAAAATTACACTGAAAACAAGCGGAGTAGAGGTTACGAAAGATACAGCTGATGAAGATGCAGTGGCTGCATTAACAGAGTATGTGCCAAACTATACTAAGATTGCACGGAAATCTAAGAAATGGTCTGCGGATCCATCTGTAACGATCAAAATTGATACAGAGGGTAAAGTGACAGCGGAGTACTCACCAGATGATTTCGCAAACTATTCTGATGGAAAAACTGAAGCACAGGATGGCGAGTAACTAAGGAGTTCCTGTTTTTTTCCATTTGAACAAGCGTCACAATTCAGCTTTTTGATGAATGCATAAC
>CAVBVT010000039.1:0-21544 GCA_963598855.1 Eggerthellaceae bacterium | reverse complement strand
CCATAAGAGAAAAGAAAAAAATCATCTGTCAGTTGCCGACAGCAGCTGGCTGAAAAAAGCAGAACAATTTCTGGGATCTGAAATTGCGGAAGTATTGAAAATTGATTTTAAGCAGGCGATTTCCAGAATGACGGAATAAAATCAAATATTACAGTAAGAAATGGTTGCCATTGATCTGACAACCATTTTTTTGTGCCACAGCTATAAAGGAATATTGTTCAAAATCAAAACCCCTGTCCGGGATTTTTGTGTTGGACAGGTTTTTTTGCGGCATTTTATAACGATAGAATGATTGGAAGACTGTAAATGCAGTCACACATTGGCTGAAAAAATCACGAATCAATAATCGAATGATTCAGGTAGATTTTCCGGTCCTTTGTGAGTTCCTTTGAGATGAGACCGTCAAGTGTCCGGATTGCCTCCTGGCCAAGAGAACAGAAATCGGGAATCACTCTTGTTACCGGGATATGGAAGGTATCAATGATTTCTTCCGTATCGAAGGAAGCAAATAATATCTCCCCGGGTTTTGACGAGGTACGGAGCAGCTCGTAATAGCAGCCGATCATGGTAGGAGTGCACATGAAGAGCAGTCCGTCGGCTTCATATCCGATATCGGATAATTCATGAGCGAGCTGGATTCCTTCTTCGATGGTTACATCTTTTTTTAGAAGCTGGTTTTCATCAAAGATAAGCCCGTTATCCTCAAGGGCATCCCGGAAACCGCGGATGCGGAGTCTGGTATTGCAAGGGAAAAGATTGCTTCTGGCAGAGGTAGGGCAGATCAGCGCAGGATTCCTGCAGCCCTTCTGCAATAATACACAGGTCAGGTCGTAGGCCATCTGCCGTTCGTTGAAGGATACGGAGCAGAAGCCGCTTGTCTGTGCAGTGTTATCGTAGAGAAGAACTCCCGGAAGTGTGTCCACCAGATCAAGAAGTGGCCTGGAAACAGGACTGTATTCAAAAAACAGGATACCGGCCAGGCTTTTCTTTGAAAATGATTTTATGAAAACAGTTAAATCATTTTCATTCTTTTCATCTGTGCATATGTATAAGGTCAGGGTATATCCGTACTCAAGGGCTGCCTGTCTGAGAGAAAAAAGAAGATTCTCCACAAAGACACTTACTACGCAGATGATGACTTTGTTCTCTGGGGATTTTGTCTGCCTGTTTGGTTCATAATGTAACTGCTCGATTGCACTGAGAACCTGTTGCTTTTTCTCAGGAGATACCATAAAATCACTGTTCAGTACACGGGAAACGGTTGCGATCGAGACGTTGGCCAGCTTTGCGACATCAACAATAGTAGCCATAGTTTACCTCCATGAATTATTCTGCTGTCTGTAAACAGCGTGTTCTGTTACTATTATAGAAGATTTTATGAAAAAACTCAACATGTATAACGCTGGTTTTCATGAAAAAACATATGAAAATATACACAAAATCAAACTGTTGAATTCATACATAACTCACAAAGATGAAAATAAAATGTAAAACTTCTTGAAAATAAATGAAAATAATGATATATATGTTTACAGAAAACAACAGGAGGTAAGAAAATGGATTTAAAAGAAAAACTGCAAAAAGGACCGGATAATTATATTTTTCCATTTTTGTGGGTACGTGGCGAAGAAGAAAATGTGATCCGTACCGAAATGGGAAAAATATATGAATGCGGGATCCGGGCAGTTTGCGTGGAAGCCCGTCCGCATCCGGATTTCTGCGGTGACGGATGGTGGCATGACATGGATATTATCATCGATGAAGCCAAAAAGAGAGAGATGAAGATCTGGATCCTGGACGACAAGCATTTCCCGACAGGATATGCAAACGGTCTGGTCGAGACAAAGTATCCGGAGCGCAGGAAGCAGTATATCAATTATACGACTGCAGACGTTTTCGGAGATTCCCATCAGCTCGAGCTTCAGGTGAAGAGAATGCTGAAGCCTGTAATGAAGTTCTGGGATTTCGGAAAGAAGTTTGATGAAGAGGAACGTGCGAACAATTATCTTCTTTCATTGACAGCTGTAAAAATCGCCCACGGAAATATCCTGGAAGAGGAAACGATAGATCTCAGAGACTGTTACGATGGAACCTGGGCAAAATTCCAGCTTCCGGAAGGCTCATGGAGAGTATATGTCGTATATGTGACCAGAACAGATGGCGGAGAGCCGCATTACATTAATATGATCGACCGTGTGTCAGCCTATACACAGATCGAAGGTGTTTATGAGATGCATTACAAAAAATATGCAGATCTGTTTGGAACAACTATTGCAGGATTTTTCTCAGATGAACCGCAGTTTGGCAATGTTCCGGGCTTTGAAAAAAATGCCAGGGTCGGATCAATGGAAATGCCGCTTCCATACAGTGAAGAGCTTAAGGATATGATGCTGGAGAAGTATGGAGAGGCATTTTATCAGTACCTTCCATATCTGTGGACAGATACCGTATCCATGGATAAGTGTGCGGAAATGCGTTATTATTACATGGATTGTGTTTCCAGACTGTATCAGAAAAACTTCAGTGAGCCGATTGGCAGATGGTGTGCAGAGCACAATGTGGAATATATCGGCCATGTAGTGGAGGATGATGGAGCACACAGCAAGCTTGGAATGGGTGCAGCACACTTTTTCCGTGCATTATCCGGACAGCATATGGCAGGAATTGACTGTATCGGAGGCCAGGTTGTTTACGGGGCACCGGCGGAGCTGAGGAAATCGATTGTAGATATCGAAGGAGAATTTTATCATTATTTCCTCGGTAAACTGGGAACGTCCTGCGGACATCTGGATCCAAAGAAAAAAGGGCGTACCATGTGTGAGCTTTTCGGCGCGTATGGATGGAAGTTTGGAACAAGAGATATGAAATATGTCCTGGATCATATGATCTGCAAGGGAGTCAACCATCTGGTTCCCCACGCATTTTCCATGGCAGAATATCCGGATCAGGACTGCCCTCCGCATTTCTATGCAAGAGGAAACAATCCGCAGTTCCCGTATTTTGCAGAGCTTATGAAATATGCAAACAGAATGTGTGAGATCTTCCAGGGCGGAAAGCATATCTCCTCCGTTGCAGTTCTCTATAATGCAGAGGAGGAATGGGCAGGAGAAGTCCTTCCGATGGAGAAGCTGTGTAAGGCACTGCTCACCTCGCAGATTGATTTTGACGTGATAAGTACCGATATGCTCACAGAAAAAGAATATTTCAAAACTGCGGTCAGAGATGGAAGGCTGTACATCAATGATGTGGAATTTGAGGCACTGGTCGTACCATACGCACAGAGGATTAACCATGAATTATATGATTTTATCATGGAGAACAGTGAGCTTCCGGTGATCTTTACCGATGCATATCCGGAGTGTGTGGTAGATGATGCAAAAGCAGACCTCAGGAAACTTGAGGGAGCAGCCAACGTCAGCGTGCAGGCCACAAAGAGTCTTGGAGAGTACCTGAAAGCAAACGGAATGTACGATATCAGGATTTCGGAGGAATTTCCGGAATTTAGCTTCTACCATTATGAAAAGGATGGTGCCAGATACATGTTCCAGAATGAGGCGGCAGGAAAGGTATTTGACGCAGTTGTAACCGTTCCGACAGAAGGTAAAATGGTATATTATGACGGCTTTGCCAATGCGTTTAAGAAGCTTGAGGGAACCGTGGAAAACGGAAAAACCTCCTTCAGGCTGGAGCTTCAGCCGGGACATTCCTGCGTAGTGCTTGAAATGGAGCCGGAGGAAGAAATGGATACCTATGTAACTGCAGAGAAGGAAAAGGAAGGCTGCGTGGCAGTCCAGGATATTTCCAAAGAATGGGAATGCCAGCTGACCAGTCAGAAGGAATACCCGTCCTTCGGAGAAGCCTTTACAATGGAGGAACTCGAACCAATATCCGAGAAGCGTCCGAAATTTGCAGGCGTGATCCGCTATGAGAAGGAAGTAGAGCTAGATAAATCCTATGAAGCTTTATATATCCAGTTTGAACATGTATATGAAGCAATGACCCTGTGGATCAACGGTGAAAAAGTCGGAATCTGCATTACTTTGCCATATGAGTTTGAGATCAGCAGCTATGTAAGACCGGGGAAAAATACGATCCGTATCGAGGTGGCAACAACCCTTGACAGGGATCAGCTGAATTATCCGGCAAAACCGTTTGATTTCTATCATGAAACCATGGAGCCGACCGGAATTTACGGAAAGGTTACACTGACCGGAAAATAAGGGCTACAGCTTTTTCAGGCGATATTCGGACGGACTGACACCGCATTTCTTTTTGAAAACCTTTCCGAAGTAGCTGGGGCTTTGGAAACCGCATAAGTAGCCAATCTCAGAAGCGTTTTTTTCGGGATATTCCACCAGCATATTTCGGGCATGGGTGATCCGGATGTTGGTAAGCTCTTCGATGATCGTAAGCTGGAGGCTTTTCCTGAAAACGGAGCAGAGGTATTCAGGAGTTTTTTCAAGAGCCTCGCTCAGGTCGGCAAGCGATATGTTTTCTGAATAATGCTCCTCCAGGTAAGAGATGATCAGGGAAACGGTGGGATTATTCTGGACCTTTTCCTGATCGGAAACCCTGGATATCTGGAGGGAAAGGTTGATGAGGAGGCTGTAGAGTAATTCCGAATAATAATATTTTTCGTAAGCGAGGGTGCGTCTGGTTGCCAGGGCAAGGCCATTTAACTGATTGTAATAATACTCAGGATCAGACATATGGAAAACACCGGATTCTGTCATGCCCAGTGCTTTGAGAAGGGCAGGGCAGATGGAGCCTTCAAAGCCGAAAAAATGCAGGATCCAGTTGGAGCCGGAATATTTATGGGCATCATGGGCCTGGATAAAGAATGCACTGCCTGGTGTGATAACCGTTCTCTGACCGTTTACCGTCAGCTCGCCCTGTCCTTTGGAGCAGTAAAACCACTGGTGGAAGGAAATCCCCTTCGGGCGGTTTATGTTTTCTTGTTTGTGGTTAATGCCGATGGAACGGAGGATCAGGGGCAGCTTCTGGCGTTCCTTTCTGGTTGTTTGGAATGATTCGAGCATAAAAAAACGACTCCTTAAAATAATTATAGTAATATAAATATATTAAGATTGAGGAAGCTGTATGTCAAGCGTAAAATAGAATTACAAACAAAAGGAGGAAATGGAAATGGGTATTCCGGTTATCAAAAAAGACGAAAAAGGTATTTACAATCTGTATGTGAACGACAAGCCATTTTTTTGCAGAAGTGGTGAGGTACATAATTCAAGTGCTTCTGACCTTGCATATATGGAGAAAGAGGTATGGCCAAAGCTGCGAAACCTGAACATGAACTCTGTGATCGTTCCGATTTACTGGGAGACGATCGAGGAAACAGAGAGCGTTTATGATTTTACATTAATTGATGGTCTTATCAGACAGGCGAGACAGGAAGAGATGAAGCTGATCCTCCTCTGGTTCGGATTATGGAAGAACAGCGAGTCCATGTATGTTCCAGGCTGGATGAAGAAGGACACAAAAACCTACTATCATGCGCAGAAGGCAAACGGGGAGGCAATAAATATCATTTCTCCGCTCTGTACAGAAGCTGTGGAAAAGGATAAAAAGGCTTTTGCTGCGATCATGAAGCACATCAGAGAAGTGGATGAAACGGAATCTACAGTGATTACCATCCAGATCGAAAATGAGATCGGAGTTCTTGGAACAGAGAGAGATTACAGTGTAAAGGCAGAAGAAGCATTTGGAAAAGAAATTCCGGAAATGATGGCAGAACTGTTCGGTGTAAACGGCGATTGGAAACAGGCTTTCGGCGATCAGGCAGAGGAATATTTCATGGCATATTATTATGCAAATGCAGTGGAAGAAATCACCAAAGCCGGTAAGGCAGAGTATGATCTTCCGTGTTATGCAAACGCATGGCTGGAGCAGTATCCGTGGTATAAGGGATCTTATCCCACAGGTGGCCCGGTAAAAAGTGTTCATAAAATCTGGAAAGCAGCAGCTCCGAGCCTGTTTACGATCGGACCGGATATCTATGTATCTTACTGTGCTGACGTGATGGATGAATACACATATGAAGGAAATCCTCTGTTCGTTCCGGAGATCAGGAAGGATGCAGTGGCAGCTTCCTATTGCCTGTATGCATTCCTTGCAAAGAATGCCATCTGCTTCTCGCCGTTTGGAATCGAGGATCTTGCACTTGATCCTTCTGCGATCCAGAAACCGCCGATGGAGGTTATGATCGCATTAAACATTGATCCGACTGCCCTGGATACAACAGGAAGCCGGGAAAAGGTGGCAGCTGCCTACGCACTGATGGAGAATATTGAACCATTATATCTGCAGTACAGAGGAACCGACCATCTGAAAGCTTTTGTGCGACATGGAGAAAATGACTTCGGAGTATTTACTTCCTTTGAGGCTTATGATATTGCAGTTGCATATGGCCCGAGAGCATCTGCTCATCCGTTGGGAAGCATTGGTATTTTTGAGCTGTCAAAGGATAAATTCCTGATACTTGGAACAGAGTGTACAGTTAATTTCCGTGTGAAGCCAGGTGAAAATGCGAAGGTTGACTACATCAAGCTGGAAGAAGGAGAAATTGTACAGGGTGAGTGGAAGGCCGGCCGAATCTTAAATGGTGATGAAAAGATGGCAATTAAATTTGGCGATATGCCGAAGGCTTATATGGTGGAACTTTATAAATATTAATGTATGTACCGATGCAATGTGAATGCGGGGCGTGAAGCGACTGCGTTCATGGGCAAATAACGAAAGCGGATAAGAGAATATCCGTTTTGCAAGAGAGGAGATAAAATGCAGGAGAACAGGGACTGTCGCAAACAAAAAACGGAAGAAGATAAGCTGACTTTTTTCAGAAAAGCAGCTTATGGTCTTGGAGAGGCAGGGTCGCAGTTCTCCTGGACATTGATCAGCTCGTATTTAACTGTTTATTACACCGATGTCGTAGGACTTGCACCGGCAGTGATCTCTATGATCATGCTGCTGGCGAGAGTCTGGGATGCGGTGAATGATCCAATGTTCGGTGCAATCGCAGAAACGACACATTCCAGATGGGGACGCTACCGGCCGTATATTCTGTTCGGTGCGCCGGTTCTGGCATTGTTTAACTGCCTTACCTTCCTGAATCTGGATATACCGGATATGTGGAAGATCGTATGGTGCAGTGTCACATATATCGGCTGCGGAATGGCATATACGGCAGTCAATATCTCTGTTGGCTGTCTGGCAAATGCAATGACAGCAAGTAATCAGGAGAGGGTATCGCTGAATGCGTTCAGGGGAATTGTCGGAAACATAGTAACGATACTTGTAAATGCAGTAACGATACCGTTAATCCTGTTTTTTGGCCATGGATCAGCTTCTTCCGGAAACGGATACTTTGGGACAGCGGTTGTTTTTTCGATTATTTCCATTCCATGCTTTCTTGGATGTGTATATTTTACAAAAGAAAAAATCGGAAACGAGAGAGTGCAGCGTCGTGGAAATACATTGCTGGCATTGCTTCGGTCTTTTCAGTACATATTTAAGGATCGTAACGCCCTTTTGCTGATTCTTGCCATGTTTACCTTTCTGATGGGAATTTTTGGCAGACTTGGAGTTATGGCATACTATTTTATCTATGTCCTGAAAAACACGGGAATGATGGCTGTATTCGCTACGGCATTATCCGTGGGAATGTTTGTGGTTAATTTCTATGCCCCCTATTTACTGAACCATATGGACAAGAAAACGGTAGGTGCCTTATCGGCCTTTTGCCAGGCTGTCTGCTGTATCCTGTTTTTCTTCCTTGGTGAGAGGAAAATGCTGGCAGGAATCATTATTGTGGGCTTTCTTTACGGGGCCACGAATTTTGCGGCACTGGTTTCCTATACACTTGGAGCGGAGATCATAGATGCAAACTGGCTGAAAACTGGCGTTCGTTCGGACGGAGTGATTTATTCCTGTATTTCGTTCTCTACAAAAATGGGAAATGCACTTGGGGTGTCTGGGGGAATCCTGGCACTGGGTGCAGTGGGATTTGTGGCGAATCAGTCACTGTCGGCGGAAATACTTACAAAAATGAACGGGGTCATCAATTTCGGACCTGCAATATTTTTTCTCCTGTCGGCGGCTCTGTTTGCACAAAACGGCATGACGAATGCGGAAGGAAAAAGAAACGAAGAAAAAATAAAAGAAAAATACCGGATGTAAAAAACAGCCGGAAAATAAATAAACACAAGGAGGTACCAAATGAGTACAAATAATCAGGAGAATACAGCGGTCAAATTATCGTTGTTCCAGAAAGTAGGTTATGGCTTCGGTGAAGCCGGAAGTACACTGTCATTTACTCTGATCAGTTCATATCTTACCGTCTTTTATTCAGATGTTGTCGGGCTTGCTCCTGCGATCATCGCGGCGATCATGCTGGTTGCCCGTATCTGGCAGGCTGTATGTGATCCGCTTTTCGGAGGAATTGCAGAAAACACCAACAGTAAATGGGGACGTTACCGTCCGTATATCCTGTTCGGAGCACCGGTTCTGGCGATCTTTAACTGTCTTACATTTTTGAACCTTGATATTTCCGGTGGTGCAAAGGCATTCTGGTGTATCTTTACATACATCGTATGCTGTACAGCATATTCCTTTGCAAACGGTGCTGTAATCTGTGTTGTCAATTCCATTACTTCGATCAATGCGGAGCGAGTATCCGCAAATGCATACAAAGGTGCGATCGGAAGTATCTTCAGTGTAATCGTAAGTGCTGTAACAATGCCGCTGCTTCTGTATTTTGGCCATGGAAATACAAATTCCTCCAGCGGATATTTCATGACTGCGCTGATCTTTTCCATCGCATCTCTGCCATGCTTCTTCTTCTGCTTTAAATCTACCAGAGAGGTGATCAGCGGAGGAAACCAGGAAACAGAAGGAAAGAAAGTAAACCCGGTTCTCAATATTTTAAGTTCCTTTAAGAATGCATTCAAGGACTGGAACGTTGCGTGCCTGATGATCGCCCTGATCTTCTATCTGACCGGTATTTTTGGAAGAATCGGAATCATGTCCTATTACTTCATTTATGTACTTTCCAATCCGATGGGAATGGCTTCCTTCGGAACAGCAATGACAATCGGTATGTTTGTAGTTAACCTGTATGCACCTGCACTTCTGAACCGTATTGACAAAAAATATGTCGGAGTTCTTTCCTGCGTACTTCAGTGTGTCTGCTGTGCAGTATTCTTCTTCATGGGAGAAGCAGGAGCAAACAGTATGCTTGTAGCAGCTGTAGGTCTTGTATATGGAGCTACAAACCTTGTGGGACTTACATCCTTTGCACTTTGTGGTGAGCTGATTGATGATAACTGGCTCAGAACCGGAAAACGTTCTGACGGAGTTATTGCAACTGCCATTTCTTTCTCTACAAAGATCGGAAATGCGATCGGAGGCTCTGTAGGAATCATTGCACTCGGAGCTGCCGGTTATGTTGCAAATTCAGAAATGTCTGCAGCTACACTGACTAAAATGAATGCAGTAATCAACTTCGGACCGGTTGTATGCTTTGCACTGGCAATTATCCCGTTCCTTATGATCCGTATGACAAATAAAAAGGGTCGTGAGAATGAGATGAAGATTAAAGAAATGCAGAACGATTAAAAAAACTGTAATTGCAATAAAAATAGATAGCCTTGAGCGTATTTGTGGCGAAAGCCACAAATACGCTGCGATTAAGAAGAGCCAAGAAATAGGCTCTCTTTTTTTTATCATCCGATCCACAGCTCATACATTTTTGGGTCAAAATTCGGTAAGTTGCATATAACTAACGTCTGCTTCATAACAGAAATTGTACAAATATCCATACATCCATAGAAAAATGGAATGAAATCATAGAATAATTTTATAAAAAAAGCCAATAAAACTGGATAATAGATTTAAATTATGTTACATTTATTATAGCGGTCAGAGGAAATATTGCGGCTTTTTTGCAGCCGGGATTTCCAGAGGACTGAATAAATAACATAGAACTTATTTATTTGGTTTTATTGTTTCTTTCCTGGGAGTGCAGAGAAGGAGGGAACGGATAAGGGCAGATAATCATAAGGATATAATCTTTATAAGGAAGGTGAGCAATTGGAAAACTATACTAAGTACAAGCTGAAAAGCAGTGATGAGCTTGCATCAGTGCTGAACGGCAGGGACAATCTGTTCGTAATCGCCTGTAACAAGTGTTTCAAGGAATTTGAGACCGTTGACGAACCAGATTGCGAAGAATTCCTGAAATTTGCTGCGGAGCAGGGAAAAACCGTCACAGGCAGTGCGAAATTCGATTTTCTGTGTAACAAGATGCACACAGAAAGAAAATTACAGGATCTGCTTCCGGAAGGTACAGAGAATGTAGTTGTGATCTCCTGTGGTCTTGGTATCCAGACAGTTGCGGATCTGGCAGGCAAGCCGGTGATCGCAGCAAGTAATACTCTTAACTACAGAGGACATCACGGCATGGCACTTACCAAGAAGAGCTGCGATGCATGTGCACAGTGCTATCTGAACGTTACCGGAGGCGTCTGTCCTATCGTCGACTGTTCAAAGAGTCTTGTCAATGGACAGTGCGGCGGAGCAAAGAACGGTAAATGTGAAGTAGACCCGAATAAAGACTGCGCATGGGAAAAGATCTACCAGAGACTGGCAAAACAGGGCCGTCTGGAAGAGTTCCTGAACCAGCCGGTACAGGTACGTGATTACTCCAAGGTTAACTTCAAGGTTATCAACGACTATGTGAAATCTATCCGCGAGGACAGACTGAACGGATACTATGGCGGCGTTCATCCGTCAGAGCATAAGGAATTCAGCGAGCATATCGCACTGAAGAAATTCCCGGATCCGAAGACTGTAGTGATCTCCATGTCCCAGCATCTTGGTGCACCTGCCAACCCGATCGTAGAGGTCGGCGACACAGTAAAAGTCGGACAGAAGATCGGCGAAGCTGCAGGATTTATCAGCGCACCGGTACACTCCAGTGTAAGCGGAACCGTAGTTGCCGTTGAGCCACGTATGCATGGCACAAGAGGCAGTGAAGTCATGGCTGTTGTTATTGAATCGGATGGAAAAAATACTCTGCACGAATCCGTACAGCCACATGGTGACTTGGATAATCTGACTCCGGATGAGATCATTGAGATTGTAAAAGAAGCAGGAATCGTTGGTATGGGTGGTGCAGGCTTCCCAACCTGTGTCAAACTGAAACCAGCCAAACCAGTTGATACCATTCTACTTAATGGATGCGAATGTGAGCCATATTTAACAGCAGACCACAAGGTTCTCCTTGAGTTTGCAGATGACATTATTTTTGGTCTGAAAGCGATCCTGAAGACAACAGGTGCCGGGAAGGGTATCATTGTCATTGAGGATAACAAGCAGGATGCCATCGAATTAATGCAGGAAAAAGTTGCCGACATCGGAAACATGGAAGTATTTGTTGCAAGAACCAAATACCCGCAGGGCGCTGAGAAAACTCTCATCAAGCGCGTTATGGGAAGAAAAGTTCCAAGCGGCGGACTCCCGGCAGATGTTGGCGTTATCGTAGATAATATCAGTACCGTAAAAGCAATCTCTGATGCGATCCAGAAGGGTATGCCGCTGATCGAGCGTGTTACAACAATAACAGGCGAGAAGATCAAGAATCCTGGCAACTTTATCATCAAGATCGGTACCAGCGTAAAAGAGCTGATCGATTACTGCGGTGGATTTACAGATGACGATGTTCTGGTCAAGATGGGCGGCCCGATGATGGGATTCCCTCTGAATACTCTGGAAGTACCTATGATGAAGGGCTCCAACGGTATCATCGCCATTGATACAGACGAGACCAAAGAGCAGCCATGTATCAAGTGCGGACGCTGCGTGGACGTATGTCCGATGGAACTTTCTCCTCTGTATTTCGTGAAATATGCGAAAGAAGAGAACTGGCAGGGCATGAAAGACATGAGCATCATGGATTGTGTTGAGTGCAGATGCTGTCAGTATATCTGTTCTTCCAAGATTCCGATCATTAACAGTATCAAAGCCGGAAAAAATGCAGTAAGGGGGATGAAGTGATATGTTGATTACCCAGTTAAAAGCAAAAGAAACTATCGTATCACTGGCAGCCGGGAAGAAAGTTTTTATCATTAACTGCCATGGATGCAAAGAAGTTCGTTTTCCGGAAAAAGAGGCTGTTGCACTTCAGGAGGAGCTTTCCGCTGAAGGAAATGTGACAGGGATCATGACAACGGATTATATCTGTAATCCGGAAAATATGCAGTTACGTCTCCAGAAACATATGAGCAAGATCCAGGAAGCTGACCTGGTTCTGGTATTTTCCTGCGGCGTTGGTGTTCAGACCATCGCAGAATATCTGGAAGACAAAATGGTATGCGCAGCCTGCGATACATACCCGGTACCTGGTTTCCAGGGTGTAACACCGTTAGAATATAAATGCGACCAGTGCGGTGAGTGTTATCTGAACCTTACCGGCGGAATCTGCCCGATCACAGCATGTTCCAAGAGTCTTGTCAACGGCCAGTGCGGCGGTTCCAAGAATGGTAAATGCGAAGTGGACAGCGACATGGAGTGTGGATGGGAGCGCATCTACAGACGTCTGAAAGAGATCGGACGCCTTGACGCACTGAGATGCCCGACACAGATCCATAATTTCGCTACAGATGATGAAGTAAAATAAATAAGATAGAAGCTTTAGTAAATATAAGATACTGTTCACAGAGAATATTCCGCGAGGCATTTTTGTGAGTGAAGCGAAGCGGAAGTCACAGAAATCCGAGAATTGTGGCGCGGATTTATGCGATCAGCATAAATCCTGTGCATCGCGAAGCGGTACTGTGAACGTCGTGAACAGTACCAATTTTATAATGATTGGAGCAAATATAATATGAAAATGAAAGAATTATTCGACCGTGGTGAATTTGTAGTTTCTGCTGAAGTAGGGCCGCCAAAAGGGATCCATGTAGATGAACTGGTAGAAGAAGCCAAAACTTACCTGAAAGGCGTTCATGCAGTCAATGTAACAGATAACCAGTCTTCTGTAATGCGTCTTGGCTCTCTTGCAATGTGTAAAGTCCTCAAAGATGCAGGCATGGACCCGATCTTCCAGCTGGCATGCCGTGACAGAAACCGTATCGCACTGGAGTCTGATCTTTTAAGTGCAGCTATGCTTGGCATCGAGAATATCCTCTGCCTCACAGGCGACCACACAAAGATGGGCGACCATCCGCAGGCAAAACCGGTATTTGACCTTGATTCTGTATCCCTTCTTCATACAGTACAGCTTCTTGAGTCCGGTGTAGATCTTGGCGGAAACCAGCTCGTTGGCGAGCCTCCGAGATTCTCCAAAGGTGCCGTTGTATCTCCATGCAGCGATTCCGTTGACGCTCAGCTTGCAAAGATGGAAAGAAAAGTTGCTGCAGGTGCAGACTACTTCCAGACACAGGCTGTATTTGAGCCGGAGAAATTCATCAAATTCATGGAAAAAGCGAAACAGTTCGGAAAACCGGTACAGGTTGGTATCATCATTCCGAAGTCCGCTGGAATGGCGAAATTCATGAACAATAACGTTGCCGGCATTCATGTTCCAGATGAGATGATCGAGGAGCTGAAAGCTGACAAAGAGAAGACAAAAGCTGGTATCACAGGTGTTGAGATCGCTGCACGTATCATCAAAGAGTGTAAGCCATACTGCCAGGGTGTACATATCATGGCACTTGGATGGGAGTCCAAGATCCCTGCACTTCTTGAGCAGGCTGAGATCTGATCTGAAGATCACCAGATAAAAAAATCCTTCTATAAGAATTAAGAATAAAAAGCTGTCCGGAACCGTATGCAGAAAATGTATATCGGTCGGGCAGTTTTTTATGTACGGAAAATTACTTTACAATGTTCTAATAATATAAAAAGTTCTCCGGGCGGGAATGCACCGCAGAATGGAAAATATCTGTCTAACTATGGAAACGGCGATCATATTTTAAAGGAGTCTGTAGAATGCTGTAAGAAAAAACTTCTCTATATCTCGATTTTATGCTATGATTTTCATACTGGACTTACTATGTTCATGTAGCATTTTCCGTAATTACAGCCATAGAATGGGGATTATCGGAAACGCTATAAAAAGGGATAATAAAAAACGGAGGAAAGAAGGATGAACAAATGTAAAAAAGCTGTGTCCATACTGCTTGTCATTGCCATGATGGCGGTCATGCTTACCGGATGCGGCGGAAAAACTGCGGCCAGTGAAGATTCAGGCAGCTCTGAATACAAAGTCTGCATGATCACAGACGCCGGAGACATCACAGACCAGTCATTCAACCAGACAACCTATGAGGCATGCCGGGATTACTGTAAGGCCAACAACATTGAATTTACCTACAAAAAACCGGACGGCGATACAGACTATGCCAGAACAGCCATGGTAGACGTGGCAGTAGCAGAAGGATATAACATTCTGGTAATGCCTGGATATGTTTTTGCCCAGACTGTTGTGGACACTACCTTTAAATATCCGGATATCAAATTCATTGTTCTGGATATGAGTGCCAGCGACATCGGTGCGGCAGCAGTAGGAAATGCATACTATGATGATCCGGATGCTTATGATGTATCCGATTATTACAACACAGAGAACACCTATCTTGCCATCTATCAGGAGGCAATCCCCGGATATCTTGCAGGATATACAGCAGTGAAGCTTGGATACCGTCACCTTGGATTCCTGGGAGGCCAGGCAGTACCTGGAGTTATGCGTTACGGATACGGCTACGTGCAGGGAATCAATGCAGCAGCCGAGGAAATGGGGATCACAGATGACGTGACTATCGAGTACGCCTACGGCGGACAGTTCTATGGTTCCACAGAGATCACGGCAGCTATGGATACCTGGTACAGCAACGGAACAGAAGTTGTTTTTGCCTGCGGCGGAGGTATCTTCACATCTGCAGCAGAGGCAGCGGCCAAAGTCGGCGGAAAGATCATCGGTGTAGACTCTGACCAGTCTCCGACCATTGACGCCTACGGAGAAGGAATGACAGTCACTTCCGCAATGAAGAGTCTGACTGCAACGGTAAATTCCACACTGGATTCCATTATTTATGACGGAACCTGGAGCGAGCATGTAGGAAAGGTAGAAAACCTGGGGCTTATTTCCAAAGATGACATGTCTCTGAATTATGTAGGACTTCCAGAGGATACTACGCAGTGGAATGAGAACTTTGGACTGGAAGATTACAAGAAACTGGTAGCGGATATCTTTGACGGAAAAGTCAAGGTGGACAACAGTACCGATAAGATGCCAGAAGTATCCGTAACATTAAATGAGCGTCAGGGTACGATCAAATAGAAAGAGAAGGGAAACGAGAGTATGTCTGAATATGCAATTGAAATGTTGAATATCACCAAGCGTTTTCCCGGAATCGTTGCAAATGATAACATCACCCTTCAGCTGAAAAAGGGTGAGATCCATGCACTTCTGGGAGAAAACGGAGCCGGAAAATCAACACTGATGAGTATTTTATTTGGTCTGTACCAGCCGGAAGAAGGAGAAATCCGAAAAGACGGCAAAAAAGTCGAGATCAAAGACCCTAACGATGCCAATGCACTGGAAATCGGTATGGTACATCAGCACTTCAAGCTGGTAGAATGTTTTTCCGTACTGGACAATATCATCCTTGGTGTGGAGCCGGTGAGCCATGGCCTTCTGAAAAAAGATAACGCCCGCAAAAAAGTGATGGAACTTTCCGAGAAATACCATCTGCAGGTAGATCCGGATGCGCTGGTTGAAAATATCACCGTAGGAATGCAGCAGAGAACCGAGATCCTGAAGATGCTGTACCGTGACAATGAGATCCTGATCTTTGACGAGCCTACAGCGGTTCTTACAGTTCAGGAGATCGCCGAGCTGATGAAGATCATGAAAGGTCTGGCAGCCGAGGGAAAAAGCATTCTTTTTATTACACATAAGCTCAACGAGATCATGGAAGTAGCGGACCGCTGCACCATTCTCCGCAAGGGAAAATATATCGACACTGTTGATATCAAGGACACCACACCTGAGAAACTTTCTGCTATGATGGTAGGAAGAAATATCAGTTTCAAAGTAGAGAAAGCACCGGCCAAGCCTGGCAAAGTTGTTCTGGATGTTAAGGGAATGACAGTCGCAGGCGAAGTCCATAAAAAAGACGCAGTAAGCAATGTTTCCTTCCAGGTAAGAGAAGGGGAGATCGTCTGCATTGCCGGAATCGACGGAAACGGACAGAGCGAACTGGTCTACGGACTTTCCGGACTGTTTGACCTGAAATCCGGAACCATCCATCTGAACGGGGAAGATCTGACAAAGGCCTCCGTAAGACAGAGATCCGTTCTTGGGGAAAGCCACATTCCGGAGGACCGTCACAAACATGGTCTTGTACTGGACTATTCCCTGGAGGACAACATGGTACTCCAGACGTATTTCAAACCACAGTTTACCAATAAATTCGGTTTCCTTAAGAAAAAAGCCATCCGAAGCTATGCGGAAAAACTGATCGCTGCTTACGATGTAAGATCCAGCCAGGGTCCTGTAACCCAGGCAAGAACCATGTCCGGCGGTAATCAGCAGAAAGCCATCGTAGCCAGAGAAATTGATAAAGATCCGTCCCTTTTGATTGCAGTGCAGCCGACCCGAGGCGTGGATGTGGGAGCTATCGAAATGATCCACAAACAGATCGTGGAAGAGCGCGACAAGGGAAAAGGTGTGCTTCTTGTCAGCCTGGAACTGGATGAGGTTATGGATGTATCCGACAGGATCCTTGTTATGTACGAGGGAGAGATCGTCGGAGAATTCAAACCGGAAGAAGTAACAGTAGAGGAACTTGGTCTTTACATGACAGGTGCCAAGAGACAGGAGGTTAACCGATGAATAACGGAAAAGAGAAAAAAAATATACTGTCCAACAGCAGTATACAGACCCTGCTGGCATCTCTGTTCTGCATTGTTCTGGGACTGGTCGTTGGATATATCGTGCTTCTGATCATCAATCCTGCAGGAGCAGGCAAGGCGATCACAGCGATCCTGAAGAACTTTCTTTACTTCCCGAGACCGGAAGTAGCACTGGAATATTTTGGAAGCACCCTTGCAAAAACAGCACCGCTTCTGATGTGTACACTGTCTGTTCTTTTTGCCTATAAGGTAGGCCTCTTTAATATCGGAGCGTCAGGACAGTATGCAGTAGGCGCAGGTTTTGCCCTGTATTTTGCCATTCATTTTAATGCACCGTGGTGGGTATGCCTTATTCTTGCAATGATTGGCGGCGCTGTCATGGGTGCGGCAGCAGGTGCGCTGAAAGCGTATCTCAATGTAAACGAAGTTATTGCCTGCATCATGCTGAACTGGATCAGCCTGTATGCAGTAAATACTGTACTTACTGAAGTAAAAGAATCCGGAACAACTTATACACTGCCGCTTCGTACCAACAATCCGAAGGCAGTGATCCCGCATCTGGGACTGCAGCATCTGTTTGCTGACAACCGGTATGTGACCATCGCCATTCCGCTTGCAGTTGTTTTTGCCATCCTGGTATGGGTGGTTCTGGATAAGACCAAGCTTGGATATGAGCTGAAAGCAACGGGACTTTCCATCAATGCTGCGAAGTATGCAGGTATGAAAGAAAAGAAAAACATCATCCTGACTATGGCAATTTCAGGAGCACTTGCAGGACTTGGAGCAGGATTCTTATACTTAAGCGGAATTGAGCAGTGGTCCTGTGCACAGACGGCAGTTCCGAATATGGGATTTAACGGAATCGCGGCAGCATTCCTTGGCGGACTTCATCCGATCGGAGCTGTTTTTGCCTCCTTCTTTATCCAGCATATCACCAGCGGTGGTGCTTATGTTGACAAAATGGTCTACTGTTCCCAGATCTCAGATCTGATCGCAGCGATCATCATTTACTTCTGCGGCTTTGTACTGTTCTTCAAGCACTGTATGAACCAGAGATTGCAGAAAGCAGAGGATAAAAAAGCAAAAGCAGCACAGCAGAAAGGAGGAGAATAAACATGGCGTTATTGTTACAGTATACTTTGATCTACGCCTCCGTATTATTACTGGTGGCACTGGGCGGCTGTTTCTCCGAGCGAAGCGGTATCATCAACCTGGGTCTGGAGGGAATCATGGTTGCAGGAGCTCTTGGAGGAGCACTGGTAATGAAATACATGCCAGGTCTTTCCCCTGCGGCAATGGTGATCTGCGTGATCTTTGGAAGCGTGATCTTCGGAATGGTATTTTCCCTTCTTCTTGCAGTGGCAGCAATTAACTTTAATGCAGACCAGACGCTGGTAGGAACTGCAATGAACATGCTTGCCACAGCAGCTGCAACTGTATTTGTCAAAGCTATCAACATGGCTGAGAATCCGAACAACGTGGCATCTACCATTCAGTACATTGACCAGAAAAAAGCATTTTCCATTGTAAAGATCGCAGGTTTTGAGGTGAACTGGTTTATGGTCATCACCATCCTGCTTCTGATCGTGGCAAATGTGGTATTATACAAGAGCCGCCTGGGACTTCGTCTCATGGCCTGCGGCGAGCATCCACAGGCAGCAGATTCTGTGGGAATCAATGTTTACAAAATGCGCTACATCGGCGTTCTGATCTCCGGTTTTCTCGGAGGTCTTGGAGGAATCGTATACATTACAGCCGGCGTTTCCGAGTGGAAATTTGAGAACGGCGTTGCAGGTTTTGGATTCCTGGCACTGGCTGTTATGATCTTCGGACAGTGGAAACCGAATCTGATCGCTCTGGCAGCACTGCTGTTCGGACTTTTCCGTGCACTGTCCAACGTATATTCAGGATTTGATTTCCTGACTGCTTTGAATATTCCGGGAACATTCTATAAAATGCTTCCGTATATCATTTCCCTGCTTGTGCTTGCCGTTTCCTCAAAGAAATCCAGGGCACCGAAAGCGGAGGGAATTCCTTACGATAAAGGACAGAGATAAAGGAGATACTATACAATGGGAATCGTAGTGATCGGAGATGTTTTTATTGATATTAAAGGATATTCCACATCTCCATATATTCCATATGGAAGAAATGCAGGAACTGTAGTCCAGATCCACGGAGGTGTTGGCCGTAATGTAGCGGAGGATATCGCAAATGTGGAGCTGGAGCCTACATTTGTCAGTGCTGTTGACAATGATGCAATGGGCGAGGATGTGATCCAGAAGCTGAAACGCCATAAAGTCAACACGCAGTACATGAAAAAAGTTGAGAACGGAATGGGCACATGGCTGGCTGTCTTTGACCATGAGGGAGATGTGGTCGGTTCTATTTCCAAGAGACCGGATCACAGTGCGATCGAGCGTATCCTGGATGAGCATGGAGATGAGATATTCAAAGATGCGGACAGCATTGCCATTGAGATCGACCTGGACAAAGAAATCGTAAAAAAGGTCTTTGCCTACGCAGAGAAATACAATAAAAAAGTTTATGCGCTGGTATCGAACATGAGCATTGCTATCGAGCGGAGGGATTTTATCCGCAGGACCGAATGTTTTGTGTGCAACCAGCAGGAAGCAGGAATTCTTTTTTCTGAAGACTATGAGAATCTTACGGCGGAAGAACTGTCCGAGATCCTTGTGGAGCGTATCCGTTCCGCAAAGATCCCGAAGATGGTTGTGACCATGGGAGAGCAGGGTGCAGTCTATGCTAACCAGAACGGAGACAGAGGTGTTCATCCGGCTTTGAAGGTTGATGTGATCGATACAACAGGAGCCGGAGATGCGTTTTTCTCAGGTGTCTGCATTGGCCTTACATACGGAAAAACTCTGCGGGAAGCCTGCGGGATCGGCACCAGACTTTCCTCAACCGTGATCTGTACATCAGAGAATATCTGCCCGCGATTCATGCCGGAAGAATTCGGGCTCACGAGGTAGAGAGACGATGGAGAGTATTATTATCGGAATCGCCGGAGGATCAGGCTCAGGTAAATCCACATTTACAAACAGGATCAAAAAGCATTTCGGGGATGATGTGGTGGTGATCTATCATGATAATTACTACCGCAGACAGGATGGAATCCCTTTTGAAGAGCGTGTGAAGGTAAATTACGATCATCCGGATTCACTTGAAACAGATCTTTTGGTAGAGCATTTGAAAGAGCTGAAAGCGGGAAAAACCATTGAGTGCCCGGTATACGATTACAGCCAGCACAACCGTTCAGACAAAGTGCTGAAGATCGAACCAAGACCGGTCATTCTGGTAGAGGGAATCCTGCTTCTTGCAGATCCGCGTATCCGTGATCTTCTGGATATCAAGGTTTATGTGGAAGCAGACGCAGATGAGAGAATCTTAAGACGTATTTCCAGAGATGTGGAGGAGCGTGGACGTGACTTAAACGGAATCATCGACCAGTATCTGACGACTGTGAAACCGATGCATTATCTGTACGTGGAGCCAACAAGAGCCAAGGCAGATATTGTGATCAACAGCGGTAAAAATGATGTGGCGTTTGATCTGTTTGTGTCTAAGATCGGGCAGCTGCTTGAAGAGTTGAAAAAATAATATGTGAATAAAAAAGCATGTCATACTTGACCGAAGGACAGTGAGTCCGTGCTGACCATGACAGAAGAGTGGCATAAAGCCGGTTTTGTAGATGCTGGATTTGTAGATTATGTGACAGACGAGAAGATTGTTGATTTCCCATGGCCCATAATCGATAAGGTCACACCTCGTCCAAGCGAGCAGATCGCAGCAGATCTTGAAGAGTTGGGAAAAGTAATAAGCAGTGAGTGGGGACTTGCAGAATCTGTTCCATGCGATGTAAAATAGTATTACAGCTATTGTGAAAGAATGGGGGATGTGAAATGAATTTAAAAGACCAGATGAACGGAGTTCAGCACGTAGGTGTGCCGACCAATGATATTGAGACAACCATTAAATTTTATGAAGCACTGGGATTTGAGATCGCTTTTCAGACCGTAAACGAAGCTGCCAATGAGAAGGTTGCTTTTCTGAAACTGGGAAATCTCGTGATCGAGACTTATGAGAATAAAGCAGCAAAAATGGAATCCGGTGCCATCGACCATGTTGCCATTGATGTGAAGGATATCGAGAAAGTCCACGAGATGGTGACAGCAGCAGGACTGAATACCACTAATGACGAGGTACATTTCCTGCCGTTCTGGGACAATGGTGTGAAGTTCTTTACCATTGAAGGCCCGAATAAGGAGAAAGTGGAGTTCAGCCAGTATTTATAAAATGCGGAAGACAGCTAGGTCTCCTGTGAGAATGTGGGTATCTGCCTTTAATGGGAATTTACAATACAGCAAGAATACGCTAAAATAGAATACTGTTAATATTCATCTAAATAAAAAAATCTATAAGAACAGGAGTATATACATGCTGGGACTTAAACCAATAAAGACTTTACCCATAAGAGAAAAGATTGCGGCGAATCTCAGAGAGGCAATTCTTTCAAAAAAAATTCCGGCGGGGGAAATTCTGACACTGGAAAGTACTGCACAGGAACTTGGAGTGTCCATTACACCTACAAGAG
>CAVBVT010000038.1:0-22029 GCA_963598855.1 Eggerthellaceae bacterium | reverse complement strand
CATCTTGACTGTGAACTCCCAGTCTTTATCCTTCTGCTCTCTGGATTTCTGGATGAACTCGGGATTCTTGTCGAAGCACTCTTTACAGTTCTCTTTTGTCCATGCAAGTGCTCTCTGGAACTCTTCCTCATCGTAGATGCCTTCTGTCATACGACGGATGATCTCTACCTCATCAACAGACTCAACTCTCATTCCAAGATAGGACTCGATGAAATCAGAATCAATGATAGATCCGCCGATACCCATTGTTACAGAACCGATCTGCAGATAAGATTTTCCTCTCATGGATGCTGCTGCAACTGCTGCGCGGCCGAATCTTAAAAGTTTCTCTTTAACGTCTTCCGGAATAGATGTGTCATCAGCTTCCTGAACGTCATGTCCATAGATACCGAATGCCGGAAGTCCTTTCTGTGCATGTGTAGCAAGAACGGATGCAAGGTATACAGCACCAGGTCTCTCTGTTCCGTTGAATCCCCATACAGCCTTGATTGTCTGCGGATCCATATCCATTGTCTCAGCACCGTAGCACCAGCATGGTGTAACTGTAAGAGTGATATCTACACCCTCTTTACGGAATTTATCAGCACATGCAGCACTCTCACCAACACGTCCAATCGTTGTGTCAGCGATTACAACTTTTACAGGCTCACCGTTTGAATATTTCAGGTTCTCCTCGAAAAGTTTAGCTGCGGATTTCGCCATGTTCATGGTCTGGTCTTCCAGAGATCCTCTTACGTCCAGTGCTCCTCTACGTCCATCGATTGTCGGTCTGATACCGATAACTGGATAGCTTCCTACTAATCTGCTTTTTGCCATAGTAAAAATTCCTCCTACATATATATTCGTTATTAATATGAACTTGTTTCATTGTGCAAAGTATATATTCTTACTTTGCTGGTTGTGTTCAGACATCGTTACTGTTCACTGGTAATATTCCGCGAGGTGTTTTTTGTGAGCGGAGGTCACAGAAAACCCGAGAATTGCGGCGCGAAATCATGTAAAACATGATTTCTGTGCATCGCGAAGCGTGTTGCTGGTCACGGAGTGAACAGTAACCAGACATCCTCTGTCTGATCGATGATTTTATTATACGATTGCATCTTACAAATTACTTGTGTTATAATAGCAAAAAATAGTACAATATTCACTTTTTCATACAAGTTCCTAAAAAAATTATAAAATTTATGAAAGAAGGGTTTTGTTTTGCACGATCTGGGAAGAAATGAAGACAGGCTTCGGGGTACCTATGAATTTCCTTTTGAGTTCCATCACATTGACAGTACGCATCCCCGCTATGTCATGTCCTATCACTGGCATGTGGAATGTGAAATCATGCGGATACTTCAGGGCACTCTCACCGTCACTTTAGACGAAAAAAGTTTTACTGCAAAAGCCGGAGATGTAATTTTTGTCAATAGCGGAGTGCTCCATTCCGGAATTCCTCATGATTGTATCTATCAGTGTATTGTTTTTGATATGAACATGTTTCTGAAATTCAATTCTGTCTGTACGGAATATATGCAGAAGCTCAGCCACCAGGAGCTTCTTATTTATCACCATTTTACGGAACGACATCCGGATATCCAGCAGGCCGTCAATTCTCTTTTTGATTCTTTCTGGCAGAAAAAGCCTGGATATGAGCTGGTTGTGTTTGGACAATTTTACCACTTTTTCGGATTGGTTTTTGGTAATCATTACTACCTGGAAAGCCTGCGCAAAACCCACCGTGACTACAAACGTATCGTCCAGCTGAAGCAGGTCGTTGAATTCATTGAGAAGAACTACGCAAATCCCATCACACTCCAGGAGCTTTCGGCCTCTGTTTCCATGTCGCCGAAATACTTCTGCAGATTTTTTTCCGAGATGACACACCAGACCCCTATGGATTACCTGAACAGGCAGAGGATCGAACAGGCCTGCTGCCAGCTTGCCACTACTGATGATTCCATTACAGAGATCGCATACAGGAACGGATTTAATGATCTGAGTTATTTTATCCGGACATTTAAGAAGTATAAGGGGGTTACGCCTGGGAAGTATAAACGGCGGTAAAACAATAGACTAATCAATTTGGTTAAAGCTAAGATAAAAAGCAGGATCTCGCACATGCCGATGCGGATATCCTGCTTTTTTCAGATATTAAGCTGTCCTTTAGTTTATAATCAGCTATAAAGGAGATTTATTCTCCATCTCTGCTGCATACAACTATATGTAACTGACAGCTTCTTATTCGGCCTTACAGCAGAAATGCCGGGCCTGAACTGATTCCTGCTTTATAAAGCAGGCTACGTTCATGTTTATGAATACACGCTTCTCTTCTGTGTGAGAAAAAAGCCGGCAGGGCAGATTTTCTGCATGAAAAAGCCGACGCAGATCGTGTATGATTCTGATCACTGTTCCTTCCGCGACTGAGAACAGCAACAGATTATGTCTTAATGGAAAGCGGATACGACCATCCACCTCACTGCTTGCTTCTGACCGACATAAGTCGATTCCATTAATCTGAAGGGATTCCACGGCTGCATAGAACTCTGCTTGCGAAATGCCTGTACACTGCACTGGAATGTGCAGCAGAAAATAGTCCGCAGGGTGTGTACATCCGGCTGTATAATGTCCGCCGGATGTCTCCTGCTTGTCTTATTCTAACAAATCCGACCTTTAAATGCAAGAAAATTCGGAACATTTCGCTCTACATTTTCTGACAGCAAACGGCTCGTTCCTACATATTCTGCACCGCATCAATAAACCTTTTTCCGTATTTTTCGAACTTATGTCTGCCAACTCCTGTCACATTGAGCATTTCTTCCTCGTTTCCTGGCTTCAGAATGCACATATGAATGAGAGTTTTGTCGGAAAATACCATATATGGAGGGATTTTTTCTTCCCTGGCGATCTCCAGGCGGAGCGCACGGAGCCTCTGGAAAAGCGGCTCGTCCTGTTCGCCAAGCTCCCCTGCACTGGCCTTTGAAAGGCGGCTGCGCTTCTCTTTTTTCCGTGGTTCCTGCTCTTTCGGCATCTTCATTGTGAGATGTTTTTCCCCATCAAGAAGGCTCTCTGAGGAACCTGTAAGCTTTACAATGGTGTAGCTGTCATCTGTAAGGGCAAGATCGTCACGAAGCACCAGATAATTGAATATCTGACGCAGCTTATGTGCAGGGATCTTGGCACAGTCTCCATATGCAGGATTCTCCTCCATGTGGTACTGCCGGATCTTGGCTGTAGATGCACCGCGGATGGTATCCAGGATCACATTAACGCCGTAACGCTGGCCGCAGCTCTGCACGCAGCGGATCATCGCTCTGGCTTCCTCTGTGATATCTTTTTCTTCAAATTCTGTCTGACAGTTCAGGCAGTTGCCGCAGTAGCTTTTTCCGTATTCGCCAAAATATTTCAGGATATATTCCCTGAGACAGTCATGTGTGAAACAGTAAAACGTCATCTGTCTCAGCCGTTCCTGATCCCGCTCTCTTATCAGCTGCTGTGTTTCCGCATCCATCTCCTGATTCTCTTGTCCGCGCTCGATCAGGTACTGGTTGGTGACAACATCCTTGCCACCATAAAGAAGGATACATTCCGCAGGATCTCCGTCACGGCCTGCACGGCCCGCCTCCTGATAGTAGCCCTCCATGTTCTTTGGCATATTGTAATGGATCACATACCGCACATCCGACTTGTCGATTCCCATTCCAAAAGCATTGGTGGCAACCATCACATGGCATCTATCGTAGATAAAATCATCCTGGTTGTTCCTTCGCTCCTCATCAGAAAGACCTGCATGATACCTGGTTGCAGAGATTCCGTCACGGATCAGTTTTCCGCAGACTTCCTCCACCAGTTTTCTGGTAAGACAGTAGATAATGCCGCTGTCGTCCAGGTGTTCCATTATGTAGTCGTGTACTTCTTTATATTTATCTTTCGGGGTTTTCACTGCAAAGTAAAGGTTCTCTCTGTCAAATCCTGTTGTTGTGCAAAAAGGATCTCTAAGGCCCAGAAGTCTTGCAATGTCTTCCCGTACTTCTTTTGTCGCTGTGGCTGTAAATGCACTGATCACCGGCCGTTTCGGAAGCTGTGCCACAAATTCCGCGATCTTAAGGTAACTTGGCCGGAAATCCTGTCCCCACTGGGATACACAATGCGCCTCATCCACCGCGATCATAGAAACATCCGCACCCAACGCAAAATCCAGAAACGCGTCAGTAGTAAGCCGCTCCGGTGCCACATAAATGATCGGGTAACGTCCTGCTTTTGCGTAGCGCAAAGCTGTAAAATACTGTCCCTGCGTCAGGGAGCTGTTAAGATAAGCTGCCGAGATTCCCGCCTGGTTTAAGCTCCTCACCTGATCCTTCATAAGTGAGATCAGCGGAGAAATTACCAGTGTGATCCCTTTCATCATCAACGCCGGCACCTGGTAGCAGATGGATTTTCCTGCTCCTGTAGGCATCACAGCCAGAACATCTCTTCCGCCAAGAAGTGCGTCAATGACCTCTTCCTGTCCTTCCCTGAATGTATCATACCCGAAGTGGGTCTTTAAAAGTTCCTGTTTTGTCATAAATCGACATGATCCTTTCTTTATTCTCGTCGAACTGCTGCTGTTTTCTGTGTATTTTATTTTAGCATATTTTTCTGATGATTTTCAATTTCCTGTGGCATAAAAAAATCTGCGAAGAATCTATGTCTTCACAGATTTTTTATACCATTTTTATCTCAGAGTACCTCATTTAATATCTGAAGGCCATACTCTGCAAGGCTGTTATCCTCTTCTCCAGTGCCGCCGCTGATACCGAGACCTCCGATAATGGTGTCTCCGACTTTAAGCGGTACTCCGCCTCCGAATATTACGATGTTATCGCTCATCTTACCAAGACCATAAAATGTCTGGCCTGGCTGAGTCAGTCTGGAAAGCTCCATAGTTGACATCTTTACTGCAACGGATGTGTAGGCCTTTTTTACGGCCATATCAAAACTTACAAGGAAAGATCCATCCATCACATGAACTGCAACCGGATTTCCGTCCGGGCTGCATACTGCGATTACAGATGGCTTGTTTCTGCGCAGTGCTTCCTGCTCGATCTTCTCGATCAGACGCTTAGCAGAATCCAATGTGATACGCCCTTGGATTCCCATACGCTTCAGCACTTCTTGGATCATCGCTGTATTCACTGCCATACTGTCATTCTGTGCCATCGCCGTACTTCCTCCTGATGTCATCGTTTCAGCCATATTTGCCACATTTCCCTGTGCAGCCTGAACCTGCACCTGAAATTCTGACTTCTGTGGTATCTGCCCTGCCTGTGTCTTTACAGCTCCAGGTACATTTGCTCCAACATTTCTATTCTTATCTGCCGCAACAGCTCCATCAGCCCCTGATCCCACAGCGGTCTCTGTTCCAATATTCCCGACATTATAAGCATCAGCATCATATACTGCAGCATTTCCTGCGCCAGCAACTCCTGTCGCACGAGCACTCTCTGCCTCTGCTTCTTCCTTCGCCTTCCCGGCAGCATCCACATATCTTGCCAGAACATAAAAATAATCAGACAGCCTATTCATGAACTTCTTGGCCCCTGTATCAGATCCAAACTTCACGCTCACCAGCGCAAGCTCTCTCTCTGCCCTCCTGGCAACAGCTCTCGTCACATCGATCTCAGCCGCAGCTCTGGACTCACCAGGCAAAATCGGAAGCTTCGTCCCATGGAAGATCTCCTCCATCCGGCCAATCTCTTCCTCAAGAAGTTCCGTCCGGTCCTCGCTCACCTTAAACTCCCTGTTATAAGGATCCGAAACCCCGTCTATAATCTTCTTCAAGGTCTCCGAAACCTT
Source organism: Eggerthellaceae bacterium (assembly GCA_963598855.1). Lineage (GTDB taxonomy): Bacteria > Bacillota > Clostridia > Lachnospirales > Lachnospiraceae > Blautia_A. The sequence goes on along the minus strand of CAVBVT010000038.1, from coordinate 16,209 downwards.
CTCCAGCATCCGGACAACATCCCCATCCGAAACCAGAACCCGGACAAGCCCAATATGACTCACCAGCTCCTCAACCGATCCCATCAGACAAACCCTGTCATCCGACTTGGAAACATTCTTCGTATGGGAAAGATCCGTCATCCCCTTATCACCATACCCGGTAAAAACCTCCATCACAGTTCAACCTCCCAGTAAACCTGATAATCAACTTCACCCATATCAGACCAATTTTACAATCCTCGACATAATCGTAACTCTTCACATTACGGAACCAATAACTGCAAACAGCATACTCTCAAATATCCCCATTCCACAATCATCCCGTCAAACAAGGCGTGGCGTTCACAAACGCGCCAGTCCCCACCAACAACGTCACACATCCAAGACGCCATCGGCACAACGTCCAACCCGGAACAAACGAAGCATACAGGCACAAGTCAATAACCTTCCGTCCGCCACAGTCAAGCACTCTAAAAAAAGCCCGAGGGGTGTGCAGAGGGGCCGCGGCTTTGCGGCCCCTTTGCGGTTTTCTGCTCTTTTATCAAAAAGACCACAATTTCGTATAGATTTTAACAATATCCTCTTTCTTCGGTACACGCGGATTTGCTGCTGTACAAGCATCCGCAAGTGCCATATCAGCCATCTTATCAACAGCTGCAAAATAAGCATCCGGTGTGATCGTCTTCATCTCTTCAATAGTAAGAGGAATATTCATCTCCTTCTGCATAAACTGGATCCAGTTTACAAGAGATCTAACACTCATAACCTCATTATAATTGCTCAGACCAAGCAGATGTCCGATATTGGAATATCTCTTCACAGCCGGAAGATATTCCTTCTGGCTTCTGCTGCGTTTGTTGATATTCGCATTAAACTCAACAATATGCGGCAGCAGCATCGCATTAGCTCTTCCATGAGGAATATGGAAAATAGCTCCCAGCTGATGAGCCATACTATGTGTGATTCCAAGACCTGCTGCATTGAAGGAAAGTCCAGCCAGACAGGACGCTACATGCATCTTCTGTCTTGCATGCATATCATTTCCGTCAACATACGCACGGTAAAGATAAACACCGCAGATCTCAATAGCTTTCTCTGCAAGTGCAGAAGTAAATTCATTATGATTGATGCTGACGTAAGACTCGATCGCATGAGTCAGAACGTCCATACCTGTATCAGCTGTGATCGCAGGCGGAACGCTTCGTACAAGCTCAGCGTCAAGGATCGCCTCATCAGCTGTCAGGCTCTCAGAGATCAGAGGATATTTTACATGTGCTTCTGTGTCATTGACAACAGCAAAAGATGTTACCTCTGAACCTGTACCACTTGTTGTAGGAATGGCAACCAGGCCAACTTTTCCGTAATTGTTGATCTTCAGGGCAAATTCACGGATCGCCTTGGAGGAGTCGATAGCAGAACCACCGCCTACTGCAACAATGGCCTCCGGCTGATACTGAAGGAATTTTTTAACTCCCTCTGCAATCTTTCCAACCGGTGCATCCGGAACAACATCACAGAAAATATCGAATTCTTTTCCGCCAGCTTCAAGTGGTTTGGTGATCATATCGATCATGCCGCTTTTTACAACGAACGGATCTGTGATAACAAGAACTCTTTTGTATGGAATTTCTTTCAGTCTTCCCAGGGCATCAGCTCCAAAATGGATGGCTGTTTTCATTTCAAATGTATTCATAGAAACTGCTCCCTCTCGTCATGCCGGATCATGGGTCTCTTTTGTCTGCCTATGTCCGGGTAAAGTAACTATTTCGGGTAAACACACTGGATCTTATGCTCGCTGAAACGGCGAAGCCATTTCTCTGATGGTTTTTTGTCTGTGATAACCACCTCTACATCCCGCAGCTGTCCTGCCACGGAAAAAGCAGTCTGATCAAATTTCGTGCTGTCTACCACCAAAATACGCATTTTTCCGGAACCGATCATGGCCTTCTTTGTTGTTCCGAAGGCTTCCTTGGACTCCATGATACCCATGTCCTCGTTTAATGCCTTACAGGAAAAAATAACCTTATCTACATAATAGGAACGGATCACTTCCTCTGTCCTTGCCCCAAGAAAGGCTAGATAGCCCTCTTTCATCACACCGCCGGTAGAAATGATATTCCAGCCGGACACGTCAGAAAGTTCCAGAAGAATCTCCATGGAATTGGTAACAACTGTGAGACGCTCTTTTTCTTTTAATGCCTTGGCCACAAACACTGCTGTGGTACTTGCATCCAGAAAAATGTGATCTCCGTCATTCACCATGGAAGCTGCGATCTCCGCCATTTTCTGTTTTCCCTGTACATTCTGGTTTTTACGAATGTTAAATGGTAAGTCAATACCGACATCTTCGTTGATCACCGCACCGCCATAACTCTTTGTGGCAAGGCCTTCTTTTTCCAGCTTGTCCAGATCACGGCGGATGGTTTCTTCTGAGACACTGTAAAGCTGGCTTAGTTCACTTACAACAACCCTTTTCTCTGCCTGTAATTTTTCAAGAATCAGGTTTCTTCTTTCCAATGCTAGCATAAAATGCCTCCTTTTCGGATGTCATTCGGGATATCCCCCGTAAAAGGATATCCCGGTTATGCAGACAAAATTAGAGGATCGTATCGATCATTCTCTTGTCCGGATGAGCGATCACTGAAGAATCCATGTACATTCCTTTCTCAGCAACCAGCTCTTTTGCTCTTTCAATGGAAGCCTCTACTGCAGAAACCTCGCCAGTAAGAAGCATGTAGGATTTACCGCACATACCTTTGGCGATACGAAGCTCGATCAGATCAACGATAGCAGTTTTTGCTGCCTGATCTGCTGCCTCGATGATGGATGCTGCATCATAGGTCTCAAGGATTCCCAGTGCGCTGATCTCCTCAACCTGTGTGGTTCCGTAGATAGCCGGGAAAATGGACTCATGCGGATTGCCCAGTACGAAGCTGTCAATGCATTTATCCTCATATGTTGTTACAGCTGTGTCTACAGCAGCTTTAACCGCGCTTAAGTCTCCGGTGATAATTGCAATATATTTTCCCGGACATACTGTCTGCGCCTCCACGATCTCTACTTCAGATGTCTTAACCATGGCATCTGCTGCAGTGATACCAGCTGGTGTGGTTTTAAACTCAATCATTCCGATTGCTCTACTCATTTTGTGCACGTCCTTTCTAATTTCTTGCAATTACAACATGGCGGTCTGTTACTTCTGTTACCTTACCGCTGATAGTTGCATGGATTCCAACACTCAATCCCTGTGCAGGCTGTGCGATCATCTGACCTTCTGTTACCATATCGCCTACATTTACGATTGCCTGTGCCGGTGCACCGATATGCTGGCTTAAGAGAACTTTTACTTTAGATACATTTACAAGATCCTCTTGAAGCGGTGCGTCCTTGTCGTATCTGGTAAGTCCCAGACGTGCCATCAGGCGCTCCTCAGGAACCTTGCGGTATTCTCTTGACTCCTGTACCGGTTTCGGCTGAACACCCTGAGGTGGTCTGATTCCGGCTTTACGAAGCCCGCCTTTCATATCTGCAAGCAGTGTTCTCGGAGCCAGGCTCTGCGGACACGCATACATCTCGCAGACACCACAGGAGCTGCAGAATGCAGAATTGATATATGGATTTACATTTCTGAAATCCTGGTTGGATGCTGCCATCATGAACATTGCCGGATCGATCGGGTGTCCCAGATTGTGTCTCGGGCAAAGGTCTGTACATGTGTGGCAGTGGCAGCAGATAGATGCTGCTCTCTTAAGATCTATAGAAGAAGTCCGCTGCTTCTTCATGACAATAACATGGTCCTTTGGAAGAACCAGGATTGCGTTCGTTGTTTTTGTAACCGGGTCGGAACCGTTTCCGATACGTCCCATCATAGGGCCGCCTACGAAATATACCGGATCCTTAACAGTTGTGCCGCCTGCCTGGGCAACTACTTCTTCCAGTGTGCATCCTAACGGAACTTTCACTGTAACAGGATTCTCTACCTCAGCAACAACGGAAACATATTTGCTTGTTACCGGTTTGTGTTCTTCTACTGCGCGATATACATTGTAGAGTGTCTCTACATTGAATACGGCTACTCCCTGCTCGATCGGCAGTCCTCCTGGCCGTACCACGCGTCCGGTTGCCTCATAAATAAGAACAACCTCATCACCCATCGGATAAACCTCATCGAGAAGATGGATCTTAACCCTCGGGAATTCTTCGATATGCTGATTTAAAGCATTGATCGTCTGTACATAAGATTTTTTGATTCCGATGATGGCCTGTGAAGCTCCTACCGTCTCCGCAACCATATCGAATGTTTTCATGATCTCGTATGCGTGCTTCTCCAACAACTGTCTGTGAAGTTTCAGTAATGGTTCGCACTCTGCACAGTTCATGAGAATCGTGTCAGCTTTGTCAGTCAGCTTCATGTATGTAGGGAAACCTGCACCACCTGCTCCGACAACACCATTCTCCTGCATAATTTTCTGTAATTCTTTGATATCCATGGCGTTACTCCAATCCTGCACCGTCATCTACGATTCCGACGATTGCGGCATCTACCGGTGCTGTTTCTACGCCGCAGCCTATTCTTGCTGCGCTTCCTTGTGCCACCAATACATACTCGCCGATTCCTGCACCGATGATATCGATGGCAACAATCTGGCTGTGCTCGGCTTTCATATGATGCACCGGCTCTACAATCATGAATTTATTTCCTATGAGTTTTTCACTTTTTCGCGTGGAAACAATGCTTCCAACTACTTTGCCTACGATCATATGAGCCTCCGTTTTTCTCTATATCCTCTATCAGGGATGCCAGTAAGCGGCATCCCCGAAGGAGGAATATTATTTAATTATGGTAACTGTATTGCCTGTGGCAATTCTTGCTGCATTTGCTTCATCTGTATCAATATGCATTTCCAGTGTAAAGCTCTCATCAACACGGATCTTAACCTGGTTAAAGATGGTTCCGCGCTCATTGTCTGCCTTAACGGAAACGATATCGCCATCATGTACACCCGCAGCCTGGGCATCCTTCGGAGCCATGTGAATGTGACGCATAGCCACAATACATCCCTCTTTCAGATAGATGGCACCCTTCGGTCCTACGATCGCGATTGGTGCGCTTCCTGCAAGGTCGCCGGACATACGTACCGGAACCTTCATTCCAAGCTTGATCGCATCAGTAGCAGAAACCTCAACCTGAGATTTGCTGCGGACAGGTCCGAGGATTCGCACATTCTCGATCGCACGGAGCTTCAGTCCTACGATGGTAACTGTTTCATTGGATGCAAACTGTCCGCCCATCAGTTCTTTTTTCTTGGTAAGCTGATAGCCTTCTCCGAACAGTGCTTCCACGTGCTCCTGTGTCAGGTGAATATGTCTTGCGGAAACTCCGATAGGTACAACAAAACCGTTGCCCTTGTCTTCGTTCTTGTTGATCGCATCGATCACCATTTTTGTGATCATTTCAATATTATTCGTTTCCAAGAGTACACCTGCTTTCTTTCGGTCTCATAACTGAAAAGCACCGGCCAAAAGCCTTAATGGCCCTTCGGCCGATGCACATCAGTACTAATCAGTTGGATTATTTAAGAACCGGAAGGATTTTCTCAACGTCTGTATGAGGTCTCGGAATTACGTGTGTAGCTACGAGTTCTCCAAGTCTGGATGCTGCTGCGCTTCCGCTCTCTACTGCAGATTTAACTGCTCCTACATCTCCACGAACCATAACAGTTACAAGACCGGATCCGATCTTCTCTGTTCCTACAAGTGCAACGTTAGCTGCTTTGCACATCTGGTCAGCTGCCTCGATAGCTGCTGTAAGTCCTCTTGTCTCAACCATTCCTAATGCTTCCTGTGTCATGATTATATCCTCCTTATGGATTGCTAATGCATTGTATATTTGTTCTGTTTACTTCTGACTTATCTGGTCTGCAGTTTATTTCTTACTGCCTTTTTTGCTTTCCTGCGGTTCTTCCGGTTTCTCCTGTTTCTTCTTCCACCGGCTCGCACTCAGCTCAACCAGTTTGACGATCTCCTCGTGAGGATTAGCAATTACCGCATAGCTGGCAGGTTTCTTGATGGCCTGCTCTACTGCTGCATTTACAGCTGCTGTAACTGCTGATACATCACCTTGTACGATCAGAGTCACCAGTCGTCCGCCCAGCTTACGCTCCCATGACGCCAGCTCAACGTCTGCCGTTTTGCACATGATATCCAAGGCATTGATAGCCGCAACGACACCTGTGATTTCTATAAATCCATATGATTTTCCCATGAGCGAACTCCTTAATTAGTTTCTATTTCTCTCAAAGCCTGAATTAGAGCTTCGGAAGAATTTTCTCAACATCTGTATGTGGTCTCGGGATCACGTGTGTAGCTACGAGTTCTCCAAGTCTGGATGCTGCTGCGCTTCCGCTCTCTACTGCTGCCTTTACAGCGCCTACGTCTCCACGAACCATAACAGTTACAAGACCGGAACCGATCTTCTCTGTTCCTACAAGTGCAACCTCTGCTGCTTTTGTCATTGCATCTGCTGCCTCGATTGCAGCTGTGAGGCCTCTTGTCTCAACCATTCCTAATGCTTCCTGTGCCATGATTCTATCCTCCTGAATCTTATCTTCGTTACATTTTTATCATATATGATTCCGCCACTTTTGTAAAGTGGCTCCGAAATCCTTTTAATCTTTATCCAAGGCGCTGATTTTCAGCATTTTCTGTGTACCTGGTTCCGGGTTGGGGATTATGTAATGCTGTACCACACCTGTCATGCCCTCTGCGACCTTCATACCGGCTTCTACCGCTGCCGTAACATCTGACACGCTTCCGCGGTACTTGATGCAGACAAGAAGCGGCACTGGCAGGCTGTCCGCATTCGCCGGTTTATTCTTGTCGAATACTTCCAGGCGGACATTTGCAGCCTTGCACCCGGCGTCTGCTGCCACAAAGGCTGTTGCTAGCCCGAATACTTCCAGAATTCCTACAGCTTCTGCCATGTTGCTTCTCCTTTCCCGTTAAGGTTATTTATTGATAACTGCGATCTTAAGACCTGTCATTGCCAGGTTTGTCTCAAGTGCCTCGTTGATCTCCTCCAGAGGGAATCTGTGAGTGATCAGGTCAGACATTGGAAGCCCGATCGCTTTTGCTCTTTTAAGGAAATCAAAGGTTGTTGCATAATCTCTGAGGTTGTATACCCAAGAACCAACAAGGTTGATCTCTTTGGAGCAAAGGTCGAAGTGTGGGTTGATTGTAGCATCTCCACCGTTGATGAAAAAACCAAGCTCGCAAAGTCCGCCGCCGTTGCGGATGAATTTATAGATATTGGAGTGTGCATGAGGGTTTCCTGTACACTGGAAAGCGAAATCTGCAAGATGACCGTCCTGTGCTTCCTTCACAGCTTCAGCAAGTGCCTCGACACCCTTGAAATTCATAAAGTTTACCGTTGTGGTAGCACCCATTCTCTTGGCAAACTCAAGACGCTTCTCATTTCCGTCTACTGCACAGATATTGTGAACGCCCATTGTATGGAGAACAGCGATGCAGATAAGACCGATCGGTCCGCAGCCCTGAACAACAACTCTGCTGTTGAATTTCAGGATTCCTGTTGTCTTTGCTCTCTCTACTGCATGTACAAGTACTGCACATGGCTCGATGAGAATACGGGAATCAAGATCAAGGTCGCTTACATTGAAGAATGTGGAACCGAAGCTTCCGCCTCTGATGAAGATGTAATCAGCGAACCAGCCATTGAATTTCACATCATCGTCCGGAAGAAGTCCGTATACATCAGCTCCGCCTACGTTCTTCTTGTTAAGGTCAAACATTGTGATCTCCGGATCATCCTTGAAGATCATGCAGGTAACGATCTTGTCACCAACTTTAACCGGCTTGCCTGCTGTATCTGTTTTAACATTTTTACCCATTTTTACGATTTCACCGGTTCCCTCATGTCCGAGAACTACCGGGATAAGTCCGAACGGGTCATTTTTGAACTCATGAGCATCTGTTCCGCAGACACCGCATCCTTCAACCTTTACAAGGATGTCGTCGTCGCCAACTTCCGGAAGATCATACTCCTGAAGCTCAAAATGTTTCTTCTCTGTCATCATTGCTACTCTTGCTTTTTTCGGAATAGCATTTCCTGCCGGAGCAGCCGGAGCGCTTGGTGCAGCAGCTGCTGCCGGAGCGTTTCCTGTCATGCCGGAGAGAACCTGTTTAACGATTTCTTCGATATTTACATTGTTCATATCCATTGTTTATGTTCCTCCTGATTAACGAATGCAAAGGCTGTCTGTCATTACGCAGCGTCTTCTCTTTGTGAATGTGCTTGCGCTTGTAAGTCCCTCACCTGTACGGCTTGCGATTGTGAATGTACAGAAACCTTCTCCACCGAATCCAAGTGCAGAATAGGACGGGCCGTTCTTTACAAGGATCGCTGTGTCGATCGCTTTCGCATATTTTGTAATGTTATCAATATTCTTGGAATGAATATGTGCGGAATGACGGTTGCCATGCTCAAGCCATACAGCCTGCTCTACAGCATCGTCGAAATCCTTAGCTCTTACGATTCCGAGGATCGGCATCATAAGCTCTGTTGTGATGAGCGGATGTTCCTTCGCTCCCTCGAAGATGATGCAGCGGGTATTAGCCGGTGCCTGAACTCCGATCATGGAGAGAAGTGTCTTCGCGTCACGGCCTACACATTTACGGTTCAGCTTGCCACCTGCAAGTACAGTCTCGACAAGCTTGTCCTGCTCTTCCTTGGATGCAAGGTAGCAGTCATTCTCTGTGATCATGTAGTGCATTAACTCATCAACTACGGAAGATACTGCAACAACTTCCTTCTCAGCGATACATGGAAGGTTGTTATCGAATGTACATCCGTTTACGATATCCTGAGCTGCCTTACGGATATCAGCAGTACCATCAACCAGTGCCGGCGGGTTACCTGCTCCTGCACCGATTCCTCTTTTACCGGAAGAAAGAACTGCTGTTACAACACCAGGACCGCCTGTTGCTGCAATAAGGTGGATATCTTTATGTTTCATCATAATATTGCTTGTCTCAAGAGTTGGTTTCTCAACTGTGACAGCGATATTATCCGGGCCGCCTGATTCCAGGGAAGCCTCATTTAAAAGATTGATTGCATAAATAGAAGTTTTAACTGCTGCCGGATGTGGGTTGAATACTACTGTATTTCCGCCTGCCAGCATACCCATTGTGTTGCAGAGAACTGTTTCACTTGGGTTTGTACATGGTGTGATCGCACCGATAACACCAAATGGTCCCATCTCGATCAGAGTCAGTCCTCTGTCTCCGGACCATGCAGTTGTTGTGATGTCTTCTGTACCAGGTGTCTTATCTGCTACCAGGTGATGTTTCAGGATCTTATCTCCTACATTACCCATACCAGTTTCCTCAACACCCATGCGAGCCATTACTTCTGCATTTTCTTTAATTTTCTTACGGATGCAGGTGATGATCTTCTCTCTCTGGTCCATAGACATTGTCTTAACTACCTGCTGAGCTTTTTTAGCTGCCTCGATAGCATCATTCATATCCTTGAAAACGCCATGTTTTCCGGCCGGAGCATCTGCGATCTGCATTTTTGCCATAACTTCCTGTACAATTTCCTGTACCATATTCTCACTTATTGGCATGAGATGTCCTCCTTAAATTTCCGTCAAAAAATTATTTCAGGCCAAGCTGAGCCATAACCTGTTTTGTGATCTGAGCTACAAGCTCTGCATCTGCATTAGCTGTTGCATCTGCTGCCGGAGCTGCCTCGTTATCACAATCTTTTCCAACGAAATCATACTGATATCCCGGGAACTGCTTGTAGTCCTCGCTGTGGCACGCGCCGCCGCAGTTATGGCAGTTCTTTCCATCTTTGTTCAGGCACAGGTTTGCCGGATGTTTTCCAGGCATACCGAATTTACGACGGATCGCATACAGTTTCTCGATGTTCTCTTTGTCGAATTCCTTCGGGCCGCCAAGAAGTTTGCTCTGATACAGAAGCTGTGCGTAGAACTCTACAGACTCCATCTTCATGTATGCTGCATTAAGGTCTGTGCTCCATGTAAGTGCTCCGTGGTTCTCAAGAAGTACTGCATCGAAGTATGGAAGATATTTCTCAAGGTTATCCGGAATCTCCATTGTGGAAGGTGTACCGTACTCAGCGATCGGAACACATCCAAGAGCGATAACTGCCTCTGGCATGATCGGCTGTGTAAGCGGAATACCTGCGATTGCGAAAGATGTTGCATAGATCGGATGAGCATGTACAACAGATCCTACGTCTGGTCTCTTCTCATATACTCTCATATGCATCTTGATCTCAGATGATGGTTTGAATCCCGGGTTAGCCTGGATTACATTACCCTTGCCATCTACCTTACAGATGAACTCTGGTGTCATGAAACCTTTGGATACACCTGTTGGTGTGCAAAGATATTCGTTCTCAGCTACTTTAACAGAAAAGTTTCCGTCGTTAGCTGCAACCATGTTACGGTTGTAGATTCTTTTACCGATGTCGCAAAGCTGTTTTTTGATTTCAAACTCGTTTACCATGCTTAATTTCCTCCTTGAGCATTGGATTGCACTATTTTGTTTCTGTCAATATTTTACTCCATACCACAGAATAAGTCAAGGACAATCCGTTGTTTTGTGTTGGTTTCTTATTGCTTATTATGTTGTTTTTATTGTTTTTTATGTTGTTTGTTTATAGAGGATCTTTTCTCTGTAATGTTATATTTCTCAGCCGCCGATCTGGCAGTCCAGGCCGCATACTGCATGCACTGCATTCTTCAGCATCTGCATATGTTCTGCTGTCGGCGGAAGAATTCCTTCCATTAAATAGGGTCGTCCAAGGCCTTCGTATTTATCCTGTCCCAGTCTGTGGTACGGAAGCAGATGGATCTTGTTTACCCCCGGAAGGGATGCTGCAAATCTGGCGATCGCCTGGATCTCTTCTACGGAATCGTTGAATGTAGGAATCACCGGAACACGGATCACCAGTCTGGTCTTGCCGTAAAGTGCAACTCTTCTTGCATTCTCCAGCATCAGGCCGTTGGCTCTGCCTGTGAATTCCTTATGTTTCTCCTGATTCATGTGCTTGATATCCATCAGATATACGTCCAGATACGGAAGAACCTGCTCTATTTTTTCCCAGGGGGCACAGGCCATGCTCTCTACAGCTGTATTGATGCCCCGTTCTTTCGCTGCGCGGAGAAGATCTCTGGAAAAGTCCGCCTGGCACATACATTCACCGCCGGAGAGGGTGATCCCCCCTCCTGAACGGTAGTAATATGCGCGGTCTTTCTCCACTTCTTCGATCATCTCACGGACTGTTACATCACAGCCGATCACCTTGTCCTCGCCCAGAACTTTCATGTTCTGGATCTTATACTCCTGTGATTCCGGATTGCAGCACCAGCGGCAGCGGAGAACGCAGCCTTTCAGGAACACGATGGTACGGATGCCCGGGCCGTCATGTACTGAATATTTCTGAATATCAAAGATCCTGCCCTTTGTATCCAAATAGTCCATAAGTTACTCCTTTAGAAGCCCTGTTCCGTTCTTCTGATGATATCATCCTGAAGAGAACGGGAAAGAGTAGTGAATAGTGCGCTGTATCCTGCTACACGTACAACCAGATGTTTATATTTCTCCGGATGTTTCTGTGCATCCAGCAGTGTCTCTCTATCGACAACGTTAAACTGCATGTGCATACCCTTCTGGTCAAAGTATCCTCGGATCAGTGCTACGAATTTCTCCAGCCCTTCTCTTCCTGCAAGTGCAGATGGATGGAATTTCTGGTTGAACAGTGTTCCGTTGGATACGATGAAGTGATCCAGACGGGATACGGAAGTTGCTGCTGCTGTCGGGCCTTTTGTATCTTTGCCTGCTGACGGGGAAACACCATCTGCAACAGGTGTATGTGCATAACGGCCATCCGGTGTTGCACCGGTCTGTCCGCCAAGAGGAACGTTTGCAGATACCGGATAAAGTCCGGCCTGATAATGTCCGCCTCTCGGGTTCATATATTTCTGAAGCGGCTTGGTATAAGTATAAGCCACATCTCTTGCAAAGTAATCCACATCCGGGATATCGTTTCCGAATTTCGGAACTTCCTCGATCATCTTGTGGATCTCTTCAAATCTTGCTTTCTTCTCAGGGGATGGCTCTGTTCCAAGAGCAGCTGTCATAACAGCAGTTGCTGTCTGCTCATTTACGCTGATGCCATTCTCCTGAAGCTTCTGCATTACAATAGTAGTGATATCTGCTGCAGACTGTGCATCGATACCTTTTCCATAGTTCCATGCAAGGGCTTCTTTCAGCTCTTCCATAGTTATCTTCTTCTCTTCGTATACAAGCTTACGGACTGCATACAGAGAATCTGTCATATTTGCAATTCCAAAGCCCTGTGGACCTGTGAAATTATAGACAGCTCCGCCTTCCTGGAGAGATTTTCCTCGTTTCAGACAGTCATCCACCATGCAGGAAAGATAGGGAAGTGGACATCTCTCCGCATGGGCTACATCAATGGCATTATCTGCGTTCACCATCAGGGAGATGAAATATTCCATCTGCTTCTTATACGCATCATAGAACTCATCAAAAGTTTTCATTTCTGTAACATCGCCGGTCTGAACGCCGACCTGAACGCCCTTGTCCATACCATTGGAGAAAACCATCTCCAGCGGGCGGCACATATTAAAGAATGCCGCATCATGCCAGCCTTCGGTCTTACCTGCCTTCTGCGGTTCTACACAGCCAATGATGTTATACTCTCTGGCATCTGCAAGGGAAAGACCTCTGTTCTGCAGTGCAGGTATGATAACCTCATCATTGTAATATGCCGGAAATCCGATTCCTGTCCTTGTAAGCTCTGCTGCCTTGATCAGGAATTCATGAGGCGATCCGTTCCATACTCTTACAGAAAGAGATGGTGCCGGAAGATGTACATGCATGGATGCCTGGATACACATAAAGGAGAGATCATTGGTCACATCCTCGCCTTCTTTATTCTGGCCGCCTGCGATCAGGTTCTGGAAAAGGCTGTAGCCTGCAAAACCTTCTGCGGATGCAGCGTCACGGCATTTATTCAGATCATTTAATTTAACCCAGATGCAGTCCATCAGTTCCTGGGCAAATTCTCTTGTAAGGTTGCCTGCCTCCATATCACTCTTATAATATGGATACATATACTGGTCAAAACGTCCCGGTGAAATGGAATGTCCGCTGCTCTCCATCTGGATCAGCTGCTGTACGAACCAGAAGGACTGGCATGCCTCGTAGAAGTTGCGTGCACCTTTAGCCGGTACACGGCTGCAGTTGGATGCGATCTGAAGAAGTTCCTGTTTTCTTGTGGGATCCTGGCACTGATATGCCATCTGCTCTGCAAGCTCTGCATAGCGGTGTGCATAGTCAATAACAGCCTGGCAGCTCATGATAACGGCTTCCAGAAAACGGGATTTCTTCGCGTAGTCGCCATCGCCTACATTGCAATTATCCAGCTCTTTCTGAGCTTTCGCAATGATTCCTTCGTAACCGATAGCCAGCACCTCTTCGTATTTAACAGTTACATGGCCTACACCATTGTAAAAATAATTTCCTGGTGTAAAGATGTTATGGTCAATGGCAAGGATCGCTTCCGGTGCCATATAGGAAATTGCAAGCTCGCTGGTTGTCTTGCCTTTCCAGTATTTATGTACCTCGCGAAGTTCGGCCTTGGTCTCCTCCGCAATATAAAATGGATCGGCTGTTCTGGTAGCTACTGTGTCCAGCTCATCCTCCAGCCACTGGAAGGAATACTCTGGGAATGTCTGACATCCTCTTGGTGCCAGTGTACTGCTTCCTACGATCAGTTCCTCATCACGGATGATGATCGGAATGTTGTGCAGGATGTGTGCAAAAGCCTTGGCTCTTCTTGTGATGATCGGCTCATCTTCTGTTGCCTTGTAGGATTCTGTGATCAATTTGGCTCTGGCAGATTCGATCACCGGCATCTTCGCGTAGAGGTTGTCTACCAGATGAGTGATCCTGTCTGTTTTCGGGATATCTGCTATATGAAATTTCTCCATGATTCTCCTTTCTCACAACCGGTTGTTTCTGATGATTTTTCCACACTTCCGGCTATGTGCTCATGTAATTTTATTATACCGCACGCCTTGTCCAGTGTCAACGAAATCCAACACTTATTCCTTGCTGTTTCTGTGGTTTTTATGTGTTAAATTGTGTCATTTTTGTTTGTTTTTAGTGAAATTGCTTCTTTATCTATTGACTTTGCTTTCACGCTCTGCCATACTTGTTCTTATATAGAAATTCTTTTTATTATCAGCAAAAAAATCGCTACTTTAACCGTAAAAGAGGTGTTGATTTTATGTATCTTTCCGATATGCACACGCATTCCATTGCCAGCGGCCATGGCACAGAATGTACGATCACCAATATGTCCCGCGCTGCTGCAGCGAAAGGCCTCCGTCTCCTGGGGATCACAGATCACGGACCCGGCACTCTGGCAGCCGGAACTCCTTCTTATTTCCGCAGCCTTACCTACTCTCCCAAAAAACATTTCGGAGTAGAACTGCTCTACGGAATTGAACTGAATATCCTCGACAGAAACGGCAGTGTAGACCTGGATCAGGAATTATTATGTAAACTTGATTATGCAATCGCCAGTATGCATTCCTGGAATTACCGCTGCGGCACCAGGGATGAGAACACAGAAGCTTTTATCAATGTAATGAAAAACCCCTGTGTGAAGATTCTCGGACATAGTGATAACACTCATTATCCGGTTAATTATGATGTGCTTGCAAGGACAGCCAAGGAAACCGGCACGATCTTTGAGATCAACGAGGCTTCTCTTGCGCCATACGGCTATCGGGGCGATACCCGGGAGAACTGTTTCGAGATTCTTCGCTGCTGCCGCAAATACCACCTGCCGCTGCTTCTTTCCAGCGACAGCCACGGACCGGAACATATCGGCGACTTTACATATGCCGCTGATTTTGTCCATCAGGCCATGTTTCCGGAGAGTCTGATCCTGAATAACCAGATTCCCAAATTAAAAGTTTTTCTTCAAACCAGACAGGATATATAATGTCATCAAATAATATTCCTTGCCCGAACCACAAATCCACCAGCATCACAAATGAATCGTATGAACATTCAGGCTGATATCATTATTCCCATAAAAGGCTAAAGACTTCCTTGATTTAGTCAAAAAAAGCCAGATCCGACATTATTCTATGTCAGAACTGGCTTTTATTTTATCTAATATATTTATTTAATACGGTTTCTTCACATTCTCTGTGGAATTCTCCCTCTGCTTCCGTACAAGTTCTGCAAGTTCCTTGTACTTGCCTGTGATATACCCGAAATTCTCTCTCTTATGCGGAACCTTACATCTGGAACAGTCCTTAATGCCGCTGTCCAGGAAACGGAAATTACCGCCACATTTATCTCCCAGTGCGTATAAAGGACAATAACAGAACAGGCAATTGAAATTATCCGGGTCTGCTCCTGTATGGCACGGAAAATACTCGCAGTTCTTATGACTGAAATAGGAAAACTCCTTACCCTCCCAATATGGTTTCGCCATGATCGTTGCCTCCTCCCAAGGTTATACACTCATGATTTTTCCCATAAAAAAAGAGGTAGCGATGCCACCCCGGGGTAGAAATATAATCCGTTCATGAGTGCGCGGAGGGAACGAATGTATCCGGAGTAGTATCGCCTGCCATTTAATCATGTATAATTCATATGAACAGGCGCATTCCATAAAAAAATGCCTACTCTCGTAAAAAAGTAGACAACGTCCCAGGGGTGCGGAGTCCCTGAAATGGTTGTTACACTTTACACGGAAGTTTAACCTCGCCATAACAAGCAGGTTTCCTGGCTCCGGAATCATGGCTTGTCTCTCCTTCTCATACATATGTACAATGGATTCTGAGATTCGCTCCTCCGTTACAGTGACCGGATCGCTCAGGTTTCTCACCTGATTCCCTTTTCTGTGAGTTTCTGATAATTACTGGATAACTGTCAGATTCCCACAGCACTTGCTATGTTCAATATGGAATTATACTGACATTATAGTAACACCATGTTAATAATGTGTCAATATGTTTTGAACACTTTTTTTGAAAACCTTTCGAAAATCTGTTACTGTTCACTCCGTGACCAGCAACACGCTTCGCGATGCACAGAAATCATGTT
>CAVBVT010000037.1:0-22455 GCA_963598855.1 Eggerthellaceae bacterium | reverse complement strand
ATAAAAAAGAATTGGAAAAACAGATCAGGAAGATCCTTTCCGATGCAGGGATTTTTTCGGAAGAGATATCCGGCGTGGAAACGGAGATCGCAGCAGAAAGAGAGATCCTGGTAAAAATAAATCTCAAGGCAGCAGTTGCAGAATCCCAGAAGGAGGCGGTAAAAAATGGGCTCGAAAGAATCTGTGGACTGGAAGAAACCCAGTATCAGATCCTGGATCCTGGCAATGGGGTGGAAGGAATGGGGGATCCTGCTGCTTCTGGGAATCCTTCTTCTGGTGGCGGGACTTCCGGTATCCCAGAAAACAAATAAAACCACCCAGACACAAAGTACAGAAAAAACCAGGCTGGAAAGCCGGCTGGAGGAGCTTCTTTCCAGCGTGGAAGGAGTGGGAAAGGTAGACGTGATCATCATGACCGGCGATGAAGGAAATGACAGCAGTTTTTCCATGACCAGCCAGACATCTGTAACCGGAGTTTTGGTTTCGGCAGAAGGAGCAGGCAGTGCTGTGACTGTTCAGAATATTCAGCAGGCAATTATGGCATTATTTCAAATTGAAGCTAATAAAATTAGAGTGATGAAGATGAAATGAGGAGAGTAGAAGTGAAAAAGATCATGAAGAAAAACCAGGTAATCATCACCTCTCTGGCCATTCTTATTGCAGTGGCCGGATATCTGAATTTCGCAGACGTAAATCTGGGATTTAAGGATAAGGAGGCAAGCACGGACAGCAGCAGTATCCTGGACGACGTAAACTATGATCTGACAGATGAAACAGCCCTTCTGGATGAGAACGGGGCAGATGGCATATCCCAGACGGAGGTGATGGATACTGCATCTCCAGGTGAGGCCGTACTTACCGGTGCATCGGATTTTGCAGCACAGGCGAAAGTGAGCAGGGAACAGGTGCGTTCCCAGAACAAAGCGGACCTGCAGTCCATCATCAGCAACAAAGATATCAGTGACGAGGAAAAACAGAATGCCATCAATACCATGGTGTCCATGACAGAACTTACAGAAAAAGAAGCAGCAGCAGAACTTCTTCTGGAAGCAAAAGGTTTCGAGAATGTGATCGTAAACCTTACAGGAGAAACAGCAGATGTGGTGGTGCCTGATGCTGATCTTGAAGATGCCAAACGTGCCCAGATCGAGGACATTGTGAAGCGGAAAACAGGAGTGGCAGCAGAGAGCATTGTGATCACACCTTTAAGCCAGAGTAAAAATACAACAGATGATGCAGCAGATTCTGATACTTCAGATACATCAGATGATGAAAATGTGACGGATACTTCAGGCGAGAACTCGGACTCAGCAGCTGACAGTACAGATAGTGAGGCCCAGGATACCTCTGCGTCAGCAGAAAACGATGCCGCATCAGCAGAAGACACGGAGACATCAGCTGACGTGCAGGATGGCTCCACCATTGATACAGAGGGAATTTACGACTGAATTGCCTTGACAGCAAAGCCTTGTCTATACTAGAATAGGAAAGGTTATATAAAAATAAGAGTTATAAGAGAATATACAGGAGGCTCACGTGTCGAAGTATACGAAAGAAATAGAAAAAAGAAGAACTTTTGCCATCATCTCCCATCCGGATGCCGGTAAAACAACATTAACAGAGAAATTCCTGCTGTATGGCGGAGCTATCAACCTTGCCGGAAGTGTTAAAGGTAAGGCTACGGCCCGCCATGCAGTGTCTGACTGGATGGAGATCGAGAAGGAGAGAGGTATTTCCGTTACCTCATCTGTACTTCAGTTTCATTATGACGGATATTGCATCAACATTCTGGACACACCTGGACATCAGGATTTCTCCGAGGATACCTACCGAACCCTGATGGCAGCAGATTCCGCAGTTATGGTTATCGACGGATCAAAGGGTGTCGAGGCTCAGACCCGAAAACTTTTCAAGGTCTGTGTAATGAGACATATCCCGATCTTTACTTTTATCAACAAGATGGACAGAGATGCCAACGATACTTTTGATCTTCTGGATGAGATCGAGAAAGAGCTTGGCATTGCTACATGTCCGATCAACTGGCCGATCGGTTCCGGTAAGAAATTCCGAGGTGTTTTTGACCGTAATACAAGAAAGATCCTTACTTTCTCAGATACACAGAAGGGTACCAAGGAAGGTGTGATCGAGGAGATCGATATCGATGATCCTCATGCAGATGAGGTTATGGATCCTGAGCAGAAAGAGCAGCTGATGGAGGAGATCGAGCTTCTGGATGGTGCAAGTGCCGAGTTTTCACAGGAAGAAGTCAGCAAAGGACAGCTGACACCTGTATTCTTTGGTTCAGCTCTTACAAACTTTGGTGTGGAGACATTCCTGGAGCATTTCCTTAAGATGACCACATCACCGCTTCCGAGAACAGCAGACTGCGGACCGGTCGATCCGATGAGTGATGATTTTTCAGCATTTGTATTCAAGATCCAGGCAAACATGAACAAAGCTCACAGAGACCGTATTGCATTTATGCGTATCTGCTCCGGAAAATTCGATGCCACCAAGGAAGTTTACCATGTGCAGGGAGACAAGAAGATGCGTCTTCTCCAGCCGCAGCAGATGATGGCAGAATCCCGCCACGTTGTAGATGAGGCTTATGCAGGAGATATTATCGGTGTGTTCGATCCAGGTATTTTCTCTATCGGAGATACCCTGTGCGCGTCCAACACCAAGTTTGAATTTGAGGGTATCCCGACCTTCGCACCAGAGCATTTCGCCAGAGTGCGCCAGGTCGATACCATGAAGAGAAAACAGTTCGTAAAAGGTATCAACCAGATCGCCCAGGAAGGTGCGATCCAGATCTTCCAGGAGTTTAATACAGGTATGGAGGAGATCATCGTCGGCGTTGTCGGCGTACTGCAGTTTGATGTTCTGAAATACCGTCTGGAGAATGAATATAACGTAGACATCCGTCTGGAGCCGCTTCCATATGAGCACATCCGCTGGATCTCAAACAAAGAAGCTGTCAAGGTGGACAAGATCGTGGGAACTTCTGACATGAAGAGAGTTACAGATCTGAAAGGAAATCCGTTGCTTCTCTTTATCAACGCATGGAGCGTTGGTATGGTAGAAGACCGAAATCCGGATCTGGTACTGACAGAATTCAGTAAATAAGCCCTTTTATTTCATAGCTTTTTTTGGTATAATAATAGAAAATTACGAACAAAAAATTATATCCGTAGGAGGGTTTCCCATGGCAGAAAAAAGAACAACATATAAGATACAGGATCTGGGCGGAATCGGTGAAGTTCATATCGCAGATGAAGTAGTTGCGATCGTTGCAGGACTTGCAGCAACAGACGTGGACGGCGTTGCTTCCATGGCAGGAAACATTACCAATGAGCTGGTAAGCAAGCTTGGTAAGAAGAACCTGTCCAAGGGAGTACGGGTAACAATTCTGGAAGGAGTTGTCACTGTAGATCTTTCACTGAACATCGAATATGGAAGAAACATTCTTGAGACAAGCAAGAAGGTTCAGGAGAAGGTTAAGGCCGCTATCGAGAATATGACAGGACTTGAGGTTGCAGATGTGAACATTCATATTGCCAGCGTGGATATGGAGAACGAAAAAGGAAAGTAAACCTTTCCTTTTTTCCGTCTTAGGAGGAAATTATGAGAAGAAGAGAACAGAGAGAACATGTATTTAAACTTATGTTTATGACAGAGTTTAATTCAGAGGAAGAGATGACAGAACAGCTCTCTCTTTATTTTGAAGGTCTTGGCGAGCTTTCAGAGCAGGACCAGGAATATATGAAGAAGAAATACGCTCATGTGAAAGAGCATCTGGAAGAGATCGATGCTCTTTTAAATGGCGCAAGCCGCGGCTGGAAGACCAAACGTATGAGCCGTGTGGATCTTGCAGCACTTCGTCTTGCAGTATATGAAATGGAGTATGACGAAGATGTACCGACAGGAGTAGCCATCAACGAGGCTGTAGAACTTGCCAAGAGATTTGGCGGTGACGCTTCCGGCTCCTTTGTAAACGGAGTTCTTGGCAAGATCGCATCTGAGAAAGAAGAGAAGAAGCCTGCTGACGCAGAAGAGAGGTCAGCAGAAGTATCTGAGCAGAATGCATGAAAAATGTCTATTCTGTCGGCCAGGTAAATCATTACGTTAAGAATATGTTTACCCAGGATTACTTTCTCCGGAAAGTCTATGTAAAAGGAGAAGTATCCAACTGCAAATATCACACGAGTGGGCATATCTATTTTTCCCTGAAAGATGAGACGGGGACATTAAGCTGTGTAATGTTTGCAGGGCACCGCCGCGGTTTGGCTTTTCGCATGAAGGACGGCGACAAGGTGGTTGTGGGTGGAACTGTGGACGTTTATGAGAGAGACGGTCGTTATCAGCTCTATGCGAAAGAGATCACACTGGAGGGAGCAGGTGCACTTTATGAGAGATACCTGGCTCTGAAGCAGGAACTTGAGGATATGGGAATGTTTGCACAGGAGTACAAGCAGCCGATCCCTCATTTTATCAGGACACTTGGTGTGGTGACAGCACCTACAGGTGCGGCAGTGCAGGATATCCGCAACATTGCAGGACGGAGGAATCCGTATCTGCAGGTCATCCTTTACCCGGCACTTGTCCAGGGAGAAGGAGCAGCAGAGAGCATTGTAAAAGGAATCCGGATGCTGGATGATGCAGGGGTAGATGTGATCATTGTAGGCCGCGGAGGCGGTTCCATTGAGGATCTCTGGGCTTTCAATGAGGAGATCGTGGCTCGTGCTATTTTTGAGTGCAGGACACCTGTGATCTCTGCAGTGGGACATGAGACAGATTTTACCATTGCGGATTTTGTGGCAGACTTAAGAGCACCTACACCTTCGGCAGCAGCAGAGCTTGCAGTGGATGATTTCCGCAGCGTGATGGAGAGCCTGCGCATATACAGAGAGCGGCTGCAGCGCGGAATGAACAGCAAGGTGGAACTTTTTGCCGCAAGGCTTACTGCATATGAAACGAAGCTTAAGTATTTAAGCCCGGAGTCCATGCTCCGCGAGAAACGGCAGTATGCAGCAGATCTTGAGGAACGTCTGCGCTCATCTATGGAACGCAGGCTTACAGAGAAGCGTCAGGAGCTTGCAGTGTGGATCCAGCGTTTTGAGGGACTTTCCCCTCTTAAGAAGCTGAATGGAGGCTACGCTTTCGTGTCCGCACAGGACGGACATGCAGTGACAAAGATCAGCCAGGTAAAAAAAGGCGACCGACTTTCCATTGCAGTGACAGACGGAACCATAGAAGCAGTTGCAGACAGCATCAGAAGGGAAGAACGATAATGGCAGAGACAGAAGAAAGGAAAGAAGCGAAATCCATAGAAGAGACCTTTGGCGAGCTTGATATTCTGGCGCAGAAGCTGGAGGATCGGGATACACCTCTGGAAGAATCTTTCCGTCTCTACAGACAGGGAATGGAGCTTCTTAAAGATTTAAGCGGAAGACTTGATACCGTAGAAAAAAAGATGCTTCAGATGAATGAGGATGGGACATTTCGTGAATTTTAAAGATGAACTGAAAAAAAGAACGGAAGAAGCAGAAAGCACGATCCGAAAATATCTTCCGGAGGAGGCTGGATTTGCAAAGACGATGGCAGAGGCCATGAATTACAGTATGACAGCAGGCGGAAAGAGACTCCGGCCGATCCTGATCCGGGAAATGTATCGGCTTTTCGGGGGAGAGGGGGAACTCTTGGAACCTTTCATGGCTGCCATGGAGATGATACATACACATTCTCTGGTCCATGATGATCTTCCGGCACTGGATAATGATGATTACAGGCGGGGCAGACTGACGACTCACAAGGTGTATGGGGAAGCCATGGGTGTATTAAGCGGCGTGGCACTTCTGAACAGAGCCTATGAGGTTATGCTTATGGCCTTTGATCTTACAGAAGATAAAGAACGTGTGATATCTGCTATGAAGATCATGGCAGATAAGACTGGCATAAACGGGATGCTTGGCGGCCAGAGTGTGGATGTGGAAAATGACGGCAAGCCTCTGAAACGTGAGATGCTGGATTATATATATAAGAACAAGACTTCCGCACTGATCGAAGCTTCCATGATGACAGGCGCAGTACTTGCAGGTGCATCAGAGGAGGAGATCAGGATCGTGGAGCAGGCTGCAGAGGACATCGGACTGGCTTTCCAGATCCAAGATGACATTCTGGACGTGACCAGTACCCAGGAGGAACTGGGAAAACCGATCCACAGCGATGAAAAGAATAATAAGGTGACATACGTGAGCCTTATGGGAATTCAGGCAGCAGCCGGCAAGGTAAAAGAACTTTCTGACCATGCGGTAGAACTTCTGAACAGTCTTGGCAGGGAGAATGAATTTCTCGATCTTCTTGTTGAAAGCCTGGTAAGCCGCAGGAAATAGAAAGAACGAAGGAAGGATACGAATGATTCTGGAAAAAATAAAAAAGCCAAATGATATTCATAAAGTTTCATTGGAAGATTTTCCCCGCCTTGCCGAGGAGATCAGGAGCTTTTTGATCCAGACAGTAAGTGAGACAGGCGGGCATCTGGCATCCAATCTGGGTGTGGTAGAACTGACGCTTGCTTTGCACAATGTGCTTGATTTTCCCCAGGATAAGCTGATCTGGGATGTAGGACACCAGGCCTACACCCACAAGATCCTTACAGGCAGAAAAGACGGCTTCAAGAAGCTGCGTAAAGAAGGGGGCCTGAGCGGTTTTCCAAAGAGGAATGAGAGTGACTGTGATTCTTTTGATACAGGACACAGCTCCAATTCTATTTCCGCAGGACTGGGATACGTCCGTGCGAGAGATCTTCTGGGAGAAAAATATACAGTTGTTTCTGTGATCGGAGACGGTGCGCTCACAGGCGGAATGGCTTATGAAGCCCTTAATAATGCCGCAGAGCTGAAGACGAATTTTATTATCATCATCAATGACAACAATATGTCCATTTCCAAGAATGTAGGCGGAATGTCCACATATTTAAGTGCACTGCGCACAGCGGAGACTTATACAGGGATGAAGATTGGAGTCACCAAGACATTGAAGAAGATCCCTCATGTGGGAACTGCAGTGGTAGATACAGTCCGCAGGACAAAGAGCAGCATCAAGCAGCTGATCATTCCAGGAATGCTTTTTGAGAATATGGGACTGACTTACTTAGGACCTGTAGATGGCCATAATATGCGTCAGATGATGAAACTTTTTAATGAAGCCAAGAGAGTGGAGGGACCTGTTGTTGTCCATGTGCTTACAGAGAAGGGAAGAGGCTATGAGCCGGCATCCTCTCATCCGGAGCGTTTCCACGGTACCGGGCCTTTTGAGATCAGAAGCGGTAAGTCTCTTGCTGAGAAAAAAGCACTTACGTATACAGACTGCTTTTCCAGGGCAATGTGTTCTGCTGCGGAAAAGAATCCAAAAGTAGTGGCAATTACAGCAGCCATGCCGGATGGGACTGGCCTGAACCAGTTCCGGCAGAAATTCCCGGAGCGTTTTTTTGATGTGGGAATTGCGGAAGAACACGCAGTAACCTTTGCGGCAGGAATGGCTCTTGGAGGAATGATCCCGGTATTTGCGGTATATTCTTCATTCTTACAGAGAGGGATCGATCAGATCCTTCATGATGTGTGCATGCAGAATCTGCACGTGATCTTTGCCATTGACAGGGCTGGTTTTGTGGGAGCAGACGGTGAGACTCATCATGGATGTTTCGACCTTTCCTATCTGTCCATGATCCCGAATATGACAGTTATGGCACCGAAGAACGGAAAAGAGCTTGAACAGATGCTGAAGTTTGCAGTGGAAGAGCTTGACGGCCCCTGTGCGATCCGTTACCCGAAAGGAACGGCCTGTACAGATATGGAAGAATGTGATGAGCCGCTTAAGAAAGGCAGAAGTGAAGTGATCTGCCAGGGCAGCGAGATCGCAGTTCTTGGT
The DNA here is from genome assembly GCA_963598855.1 of Eggerthellaceae bacterium. Taxonomy (GTDB): domain Bacteria; phylum Bacillota; class Clostridia; order Lachnospirales; family Lachnospiraceae; genus Blautia_A. The sequence goes on along the minus strand of CAVBVT010000037.1, from coordinate 14,526 downwards.
GTGGGCAGTATGGTTTCTGTCTGTCAGAAAGTCTGTGAGGAACTGAGAGACCATGGAACAGCAAGATCTACATTTGTCAATGTACGTTTTGTAAAGCCTGTGGATACCAGTCTTCTTGACCAGCTTTCAAAGAACCACAGTCTTCTGGTTACTGTGGAGGAGAATGTAAAAAGCGGTGGTTTTGGAGAGCATGTATCTGCTTATATGGAGGCCTGTCATCCGGAAGTAAGAGTACTGTCTCTGGCGATAGGGGACCATTTTGTTGAGCATGGAACTGTAGACAGCCAGCGTGTAAAAACCGGCTTGAATGTACAGGGAATCGTAGATGCAGTGGAACAGAGCTGGACAGACCTTGTGCATAACAGAAAATAAAAGATACAGCCTTTGCGAGGGGAATTGCAACCTGCGGGGCATTTTACAGCCCGGCGATCAAAGAGCCGGGCTGTTGGAGGATAACATGAAAAAAAGACTTGACATCATGATGGTGGAACAGGGACTTGCACCGTCACGTGAAAAAGCAAAAGCATATATCATGTCTGGTGAAGTATATGTCAACGGACAGAAGGAAGATAAGGCAGGCTCCATGTTTGCGGAGACTGCGAAACTGGAAGTAAGAGGCAAGACGCTGCCATATGTGAGCAGAGGCGGCCTGAAGCTTGAGAAAGCCATGAAGAATTTTGGCGTAACATTAAAAGATAAAGTATGTATGGATGTGGGTGCTTCCACAGGCGGTTTTACAGATTGCATGCTTCAGAACGGAGCGGTCAAAGTTTATTCTATAGATGTAGGATATGGTCAGCTGGACTGGAAACTGCGCAACGACCCAAGAGTTGTCTGCATGGAAAAAACAAATATCCGTTATGTAGTACCGGAAGATCTGGAAGGGCCGGCAGCGTTTTCATCCATTGACGTCTCCTTTATTTCCCTGACAAAAGTTCTTCTCCCTGTAAGAAATCTTCTCACAGAGGATGGAGAGATCGTATGCCTGATCAAGCCGCAGTTTGAGGCCGGCAGAGAAAAAGTTGGAAAGAAAGGTGTTGTCCGTGATCCGAAAGTTCATGAGGAAGTGATCGAGAAAGTCAGGGATTATGCCATGAGTATTTCCATGGAGCCATGCCATCTTTCTTTCTCACCGATCAAAGGACCGGAAGGAAACATCGAATATCTGCTCCATCTGAAGAAACATCCGGAAGGAATCGAAGTACCTATGAGCCTTGAAGTGTCTGTACAGGATGTGGTGAAGGAAGCTCACGGCCAGCTGGACTGATGTTTGGAAAGGACTTAAAGCAATATGGACAGATTTTATATAATTCCAAACAGCGCGAAAGATCCGGAGCTGGCTTTTTCCAATATGATCATCAGCTATCTGGAACAGAGAGGGGCCAGATGCCATGTGCAGCCGATCACAGAGAAGATGGAAGGACCTTATCATTACACAGATCCTGACGGGATCCCGGAGGATACCCAGTGCATTATTGTGCTGGGCGGTGACGGAACCCTCCTTCAGGCTGCCAGGGATGTTGTGCATAAAGATATTCCTCTTCTTGGAATTAATCTTGGGACACTGGGATTTCTTGCGGAGGTTGACAAGAACTCCGTATATCCGGCACTGGACCGTCTGCTTTCTGATGATTATGAGCTGGAAGAACGGATGATGCTGGAAGGAAAGATCTATCGTGGAAATGACCTTATCGGAAAAGATATCGCACTTAACGACATTGTGATCGGAAGAGAGGGACATCTTCGTGTGATCCGTTTTAAGAACTATGTCAATGATGCCTATATGAATTCCTATAATGCAGACGGAATCATTATCTCCACGCCAACAGGATCTACAGGCTACAGTCTGTCAGCAGGCGGCCCGGTGGTATCTCCAAGTGCCAGTATGATGATCATGACCCCGATCGCGCCTCATACCATGAACACCAGAAGCATTATTCTTTCCGGAGAAGAGGCGGTTACTGTGGAGATCGGTGAGGGAAGACATAATACCATTGAGAATGCAGTGGCTTCTTTTGATGGAGATACCCAGATCTCCATGGTGACAGGAGACCGGATCGTGATCCGCAAGGCCACAGCCAGAACGAAGATCCTTAAGCTGAACCATCTGAGTTTTGTGGAGGTTCTGAGACAGAAAATGAGCAACAGCTGATGCAGGAGGTTCAATTTTGAAAGTAGCAAGACATGAAAAAATAATCGAACTGATCCGTCAGTACGAGATTGATACACAGGAAGAACTTGCGGCAAGGCTGAATGAAGCCGGCTTCAAGGTAACACAGGCTACCGTTTCCAGAGATATCCGTGCACTGAAAATGACAAAAGTTGCAGGAAGCAACGGTAAGTCAAGATATGCGATCCTGGAGGAACATACACCGGATCTGTTAAGTGACAAATATTCTAGAGTGCTGAAAGATGCAGTGATATCCATGAACATCGGCCAGAATATCGTAGTGGTAAAAACCATTCCGGGAATGGCCATGGCAGCAGCTGCGGCTCTTGATGCCATGAAGTGGCCGGAGATCTTAGGTTGCATCGCAGGAGATGACACCATTATGTGCGTGGTAAAGACCTCCGAGCAGGCACCAGGGGTCGTACAGAAACTCAGCGGCATTTTGTCCAGAAATAAATAAAATCGACAGTATAAGTGAAACAGAAAGGAAACGAATGTTAGTACATCTGCATGTAAAAAATCTTGCACTGATAGAGGAAACAGAGGTGGAATTCGGTCCGGGCCTTAATATCTTAACCGGTGAGACCGGAGCCGGAAAATCCATCCTGTTAGGATCCATACAGCTTATCTTGGGCGGAAAAACTTCCAGAAGCATGATCCGTGAGAATGCTTCCTATGCCTTGGTCGAGCTGTTATTTCAGGTTGAAAACACAAAAGCCAGGGAGTCCCTTGCTGCACTCGACATTTATCCGGAGGACGGACAGGTGCTGATGTCACGTAAGATCATGGACGGCAGAAGTATCAACAAGATCAACGGAGAGACAAGCACCGTAAGCCAGATGAAAGCAGCAGCAGCCTGCCTTCTGGACATTCACGGACAGCATGAGCACCAGTCCCTTCTTTACAGGGACAGACAGCTCGCCATCCTGGATGTATACGGAAAGGAGCGTATCCTTCCTGCCAGGGAAAAAGTGCGCAGTGCATACCGTGATTACAGGGAATGCCTGAATCAGCTGAACGCGCTGGATATGGATGAGGAACAGCGCAACAGGGAAAAAGCATTTCTGGAATTTGAGATCAATGAGATCCAGGAAGCAGCTCTCATTTCCGGCGAGGATGAGAAGCTGGAAGACAAATACCGGAAATTAAGCAATGCCAGAAAGATCATGGAGTCAGTCCAGAATGTTCACAGTCTGACCGGTTATGACCGGGGCGCAGCAGATATGACAGGGACTGCCCTGAAAGAGTTTTCCAGAGTATCTGATTATGATAAAGAGCTGGAACCTCTGATAGAAACGCTGACAGAGATCGATTCTCTTTTAAATGATTTCAGCAGAGATCTGTCTTCTTATATTGACAGCCTGACATTTGATGAGGAGACTTTCTTTGAGACAGAGAAACGGCTGGATCTGATCAATGGCCTGAAGGCGAAATACGGTCAGACGATCGAGGAGATCTTATCCTATCAGGAAGAACAGCAGCAAAAACTGGAAAAACTTCAAAAATTTGAAGAAAATTTCCAGTATCTGAAGGAAAAACTTGCCAGTTCAGAAGAAGTTCTTGAGAAAGCTTCGCATGAACTTTCAGAGATCAGGAAAGAATACAGTAAACAGCTGGATGAAAAAATTATCGAAGGATTAAAAGAGCTGAATTTTGCTGATGTTGATTTTTCCATCCGTTTTGACCGCAGAAAAAATTATACAGATAATGGCTACGATACTGTGGAATATGAAATTTCCACAAACCCGGGTGATGGCAGAAAACCGCTGGGACAGATCGTATCCGGCGGTGAGCTTTCCAGGATCATGCTTGCGATCAAGGCGATCCTTGCAGATAAAGATCAGATCGATACGCTGATCTTCGATGAGATCGATACCGGAATCAGCGGCCGCACAGCGCAGAAAGTTTCTGAGAAGATGGCAGTGATCGGTCAGCACAGACAGGTTCTTTGTATCACGCATCTTCCGCAGATCGCAGCAATGGCAGATACGCATTTTGAAATTGAGAAACATGTGGAAGGAACAGAAACGATCACCCAGATCCATCCGCTTGAGGGAGAAGAATCTGTGCGGGAACTTGCAAGACTTTTAGGCGGCGCGGAGATCACACCGGCTGTTCTGGGAAATGCAAGAGAAATGAAGGAACTGGCACAGCACCAAAAAAATACAAGACTGAAATAATTCATACGTTACATACTAAGAGAGGACAGCCGAAGTGGCAAAGTCCTCTCTTTTTTACTTTTTATCATGAAAAAAATACAAAGGATGTGGGTAAGATGAACAGAAAAACAAAGTACAGATGTTTCCTGCTTTTGTTTCTGGTTCTGGATCTGGCACTGATGGGATGGCTGGAATACCGCCTTCTGGACCGAAAGATCCCGGATCAGATTCTGGTGGATCATGAAAACAGCCAGGAAGTGACGAAGCTTCTGGAACGGCCTTTTGTCACTTTTGATGATGCCATCACCGTTTCCGGGAAAGACAGTTACACCCTTCACTGCCGGCTTCTGGGAATGATCCCTTTTAAAGCTGTGAAGGTAAAAAACACTCCTGCAAAAGATGTATATGTAAGCGGAAATGCAGTAGGGATCTACATGCAGACAGAGGGCGTTCTGATCATTGACACCGGCGAGATCCGTTCAGAAAGCGGAAAAACAGAAGATCCGGCCAGGGATATCGTAAAGCCGGGAGACTACATTGTCGCTTTTAATCAGGAAGCAGTAAAATGTAAACAGGATCTTCTGGATGACCTGAAAGATCTGGATGAAACTTCCGTGACACTGCAGGTACGCCGGGGTGAAAAAACGATCCCTCTGTCTGTAACTCCGGTAAAAGATGAATCAGGAACGTATAAGCTGGGAATCTGGGTGAGGGATGATACTCAGGGGATCGGGACACTGACCTACGTAGATGAGAATGGCGGATATGGGGCTCTGGGACACGGGATCAGCGATGTGGATACAGGAGAACTTCTGGATATTTCAGACGGAAACCTCTATACGGCTCAGATCATTGGAATCCGGAAAGGAGAAAAGGGAAATCCCGGAGAACTTTCCGGTCTCATCCGGTATGAAAACCGAAATATCCTGGGTTCTATTACAGAAAACAGTGAAAATGGAATTTTTGGAACAATGCAGCCGGATCAGCTGGAATCTCTCACATTGAAGAAAATTCCCATAGGATACAAACAGGATCTAAAAACAGGACCTGCATCGATCCTCTGCTGCACAGATGGCGAGGTGAAAGAGTATGCAGCAGAAATTACAAAAATCGACATGAACCACGAAGACTCCAACAAAAGCTTCGTGATCCAGGTGACAGACAAGGAACTGCTGGAAAAAACAGGCGGCATTGTCCAGGGAATGTCAGGCAGTCCTGTGATCCAGAACGGAAAACTTTTTGGTGCGGTAACACACGTTTTTGTGCAGGATTCTACAGGAGGATACGGTATTTTCATTGAGAATATGATGAAAAACGGGAAATAGAAACAGCACATTTTGACACGGAAACATGGGAAAATGGTATGCGCAAAGTGAATTTTGTCATAGAAACAAATGTGATTGTCGAAAAATATCGTACGAAAGTGGGGAAAAATACCCACTTTCATCTTGATTTCGCCATAGGATTTCTACTATAATAATTTTGTCACCAGCGAAGGGGTAAAAACGCAGGCAGCGAATAAGTGGGTTGCTGCCAGGTGACAAAGGGGTATGTCTGGAAACTCAAGGAGATAGAAGTTAGGAGGGTCCTCATGGACAAATTAAATGTTGCAATTGCGGATGATAACACTAAGATGACAGACATGTTGGGTCAGATGATCGAAGAAGATAAAGACCTTGAACTGGTCGGAAAAGCACACAACGGAGAAGAGATCTGCAGTATTATAAAGGACAAGGAGCCGGACGTGGTGGTTCTTGATATCATCATGCCGAAGATGGACGGACTTTCCGTCATGGAGAAATTCTCCCGCGATGCAAACGTTAAGAAGGTCCCGGTATTTATTGTACTATCTGCAGTTGGACAGGAGAGGATTACAGAGGATGCGTTCAGTCTTGGAGCAGACTACTATGTGTTGAAGCCTTTTGACAATACCACACTTTTAAACCGGATCAAACATATCCGGAAGTTAGGGGACAGAAGAGTGCGGGAGATCAGCAGGCCGAATCACGCAGAGAACAGGAAACCTCAGCCGGAGAGGAATCTGGAGACCGATGTGACGAATATCATTCACGAGATCGGAGTTCCGGCACATATTAAGGGATATCAGTATTTAAGGGATGCCATCATCCTGTCTGTCAATGATATGGAGATGCTTAATTCCATCACGAAAGTACTGTATCCGACCATTGCGAAACGGCATCAGACAACACCGAGCAGAGTGGAACGGGCGATCCGTCATGCCATTGAGGTAGCATGGAGCCGTGGAAAGATGGATACGATTGATGAATTATTTGGATATACTGTGAGCACCGGGAAGGGTAAACCCACCAATTCAGAATTCATAGCATTAATTGCAGATAAAATCAGACTTGAATATAAAAATCAGTCTTTTAATTAAATGAATTTTGGAGTATAATTAAATAAAAACGGGTGTACCCAGGGAGGGGAATACAGATGAAAAAAATTCTGTTTGCTACATCAGAAGCAGTACCTTTTATCAAAACAGGAGGACTTGCTGATGTTGCCGGCTCACTGCCTAAATGCTTTGACAAAAAATATTTTGATATCCGCGTGATCTTACCGAAATATGCCTGCATGAAACAGGAATGGAAAGATAAAATGGAGTATGTTACCCATTTTTATATGGATCTTGGATTTAAGAACTGTTATGTAGGAATCATGCAGATGGAGTATGATGGAATCCAGTTCTATTTCATTGATAATGAATATTATTTCAGCGGACCGAAACCATATGACAGTGCACCATGGGATCTTGAGAAATTCGCTTTCTTTTCCAAGGCTGTATTATCAGTGCTTCCGGTGATCGGATTCAGACCGGATATCATCCACTGCCACGACTGGCAGACAGGTCTTGTTCCGGTTTACCTTCATGATTCTTTCCAGGAGAATGAGTTCTTCCGCGGAATCAAGACTATCATGACAATACATAACCTGAAATTCCAGGGTGTATGGGATGTTAAGACTGTCAAGGATATCACAGGACTTTCTGATTACTACTTTGCACCGGATAAACTGGAGGCATACAAGGATGCCAACTTCCTGAAAGGCGGTATGGTATTTGCAGATGCCATCACTACAGTAAGTAATACCTATGCAGAGGAGATCAAGACACCGTTCTACGGTGAGAAGCTGGACGGCCTTCTGAATGCCAGAGCCAACAGCCTCCGTGGTATTGTAAACGGTATTGATTATAACGAATTCAATCCGGAGACAGATCCGAACATTACCAAGAACTACAATGCTAAGAACTTCCGTAAAGAGAAGATCAAGAATAAGATCCAGCTGCAGAAGGATCTTGGACTTGAGCAGGATCCGAAGGCTATGATGATCGGTATTGTTTCCCGTCTGACAGACCAGAAGGGATTTGACCTGATCGCTTATATTATGGACGAGCTTTGCCAGGATGCAGTACAGATCGTTGCTCTTGGCACCGGTGAGGAACGTTATGAGAATATGTTCCGTCATTTCGACTGGAAATATCATGGAAAAGTTTCCGCACAGATCTATTACGACGAGGCAATGTCCCACAGGATCTATGCAGCATCTGATGCATTCCTGATGCCTTCACTGTTTGAGCCATGCGGCTTAAGCCAGCTGATGAGCCTTCGTTACGGAACACTTCCGATCGTTCGTGAGACAGGCGGACTGAAAGACACAGTTGTACCGTACAATGAATTCGAAGGAACAGGAACAGGATTCTCATTTGTGAATTATAATGCACATGAGATGCTCGCTACTATCCGTTATGCGGAGAGCGTATATTATGATAAGAAACGTGAGTGGAATAAACTGGTTGACCGCGCAATGGCTGCGGACTTCTCCTGGAATAATTCTGCAAGACAGTATGAGGAGATGTATAACTGGTTGATCGGAGAGTAAAGAGAGAGGGGGAAAGGCACTCGGAGTTGCGAAGCCCGCTTTTCCCCCTCGGACTCCCCCTTTCCGGGCACGCTTAAAGCAATAAGTTGGTGCAGACGATAGCTTTGTCTATTGTCTGGGCTTTTGATATTATTTATGACCCTCTACAAATCGCAGAAAACATTCTGCCGATGATGTGAGAGTCATATTTTTTTTGCAGGCAATTCCAATTGATAATTTATCCAGTCCGTTAATTGGGACAGCAACAAGAGAAGGCTGCCGAAAAAGATGAAAGCTGCTTTCTGCAAGCAGGCTGATCCCTTCCCCGATCTCCACAGCACTGACAATCGATTCTGCACGTGCAGTACGCAGGATCTGCGGATGGATGCCTGCATTGTGAAAACTGCGCATACACAGTCTGTAGATAGAGGTGTGCGGTGGCATCAGGATAAAGGAATCTCGTTTCAGCTCTGTCAAGTCAAGAGCTTTTTTTGCAGAAAGAGGGTGTCCGGCCGGAAGGACAGCAACCAGCCGGTCTTCTGTAAGAAGATGAAAAGCATAAAGCTTTGGGTCTACCATGTTTTTTCGGATAAAAACCAACTGGAAATGGTCATTTTCAAGCCCTGTCAGCAGTTCCTGGTCTTCCACTTCTTTCAGGAAAAAAGGAATCTCCGGGTGTGCGGAACAGAAACTGTGGATCTGAGAAGTCAGATGATACTGGGAAAGAAACGGAAGTGTCCCGATATGGAGTGCCTGATTTTCACTGTCCTTAAAATGGGACACTGTTTCCAGGGAACGGTGATACTGCCTGGATATTTTCAGTGCCTCTTTATAAAAAAATTCTCCAGCGGGAGTGAGGACGGCAGAACGTTTGCTTCTGTCCCATAAAACGAGATCCAGTTCTTTTTCCATTTTCATGATCTGCTTGGAAAGCGCAGACTGGGAAATATGCATTGTCTCCGCAGCATCAAAAAAAGTCCGGGACTGAGCTGCGCAGATAAAGTAATCGATCTGTTCGAAAGTCATAGGTAATACCTGCCTTTTGGGAAAATAAATAATTGTGGATAGCCGTGAAGATAACATGGACCAATCATTCCATATTGGAAACAATTATAGCATAGAAAGAATTGATTTACCACGTGGAAAAGAGATAAAATGTCAGCAGAGAATGAAGAACATAAACATACAGGAGGTTTATTATGGCAGATAAAGTAAGAGATTTAAGAAGCGCACTTGCACTTCTGGAAGAAATGCCAGATCAGCTGATTGAGACTGACGTGGAAGTCGATCCAATGGCAGAGCTTGCAGGGGTATACCGTTATGTAGGAGCAGGCGGAACTGTGAAACGCCCTACAAAAGAAGGCCCGGCTATGATCTTCAATAATGTGAAAGGACACCCGGATGTAAAAGTAGCGATTGGACTTCTGGCAAGCCGAAAACGAGTGGCCGCTTTATTGGACACGGAACCTGAAAATCTTGGAAAGATGCTCTGCAAAAGTGTGGAAAATCCTGTCCCGCCTGTAGATTTTACAGGGGCTGCACCATGCCAGCAGGTGGTACATAAAGCGACAGACCCTGATTTTGACCTTTATAAATTGGTACCCGCGCCAACTAATACACCAGATGATGCAGGTCCGTATATTACACTTGGCATGTGCTATGCAACACATCCGGATACCGGAGTTCATGATGTGACGATCCACCGTCTCTGCATCCAGGGAAAAGATGAGCTTTCCATCTTTTTTACACCAGGAGCCAGACATATTGGAGCCATGGCAGAGCGCGCAGAGGAGCTGGGACAGAAACTTCCGATTTCTATCAGCATCGGAGTGGATCCGGCGATTGAGATCGGTTCCTGTTTTGAGCCGCCTACAACACCCCTTGGATATGACGAGCTTTCAGTAGCAGGTGCACTTCGCGGAGAACCTGTGGAACTTTGCAAATGCATGACAGTTAATGAGAGAGCGATCGCGAATGCAGAATATGTCATCGAGGGAGAAGTAATCCCAGGTGTGCGCGTAAAAGAAGACCAGAACAGCAATACCGGTTATGCCATGCCGGAATTTCCGGGATACACAGGCCCTGCAAGTGACCAGTGCTGGCTGATCAAAGTTACAGCAGTGACACATCGTGAGCATCCGATCATGCAGACCTGCATCGGACCAAGCGAAGAGCACGTATCCATGGCCGGGATCCCTACAGAAGCCAGCATTTACGGCATGGTGGAAAAAGCGATGCCAGGAAGACTTCAGAATGTATACTGCAGCAGTGCAGGCGGCGGAAAATATATGGCAGTTCTTCAGTTTAAGAAGCTTTCTCCAAGTGACGAAGGAAGACAGCGTCAGGCTGCACTTCTTGCATTTTCCGCATTCAGTGAGCTGAAAAATGTATTTCTTGTTGATGAAGATGTGGACTGTTTTGACATGAATGATGTGCTCTGGGCTATGAATACAAGATTTCAGGGTGATGTGGATGTGATCACCATTCCAGGTGTCAGGTGCCATCCGCTTGATCCGTCCAATGATCCTGCATTTTCCCCAAGCATCCAGGATCATGGAATTGCATGCAAAACTATTTTTGACTGTACCGTGCCGTATGATCTGAAAGATCGTTTCCACAGAGCACGTTTTATGGAGCTGGATCCTGAGAAATGGCTGAAAAAATGAAAAAAAGAATTGTAGTTGGTGCGACAGGTGCAAGTGGCCTGCCACTCCTTGTAAAATGTCTGGAAATCATCCGGGAGAATCCTGATTATGAATCCTATCTGATCATGAGTTCCAGTGCAGAATTAACCCTCCGTCAGGAGACAGCTCTCATACCGGAGGAGGTAAAGAAACTGGCAGATTATACTTTGTCACCAGAAGAGATCGGGGCAAAACCTGCCAGCGGATCTTTCAAGACAGAGGGAATGCTGATCGTGCCCTGCAGCATGAAAACCATAGCGGGGATACACAGCGGCTATGCGGATAATCTTATTCTTCGTGCAGCAGATGTGACGATCAAAGAGCAGAGAACTCTGGTGCTGGCTGCCAGGGAAACGCCGCTTAGCGGTATCCATCTTCGGAATCTCCATGAGCTTTCCATGCTGCCTGGTGTCAGGGTCATTCCGCCGATGATGACTTTTTACCATAAGCCGGAGACAATCGATGATATGGTGTATCATATCGCGGCGAAGCTTCTGGAGCCTTTTGGAATCGAAGCGGGGGAGTATCGAAGATGGAATGGATTGTAAGAGAGTGTATGGAGGCTGCAGGGTGTCCTCTGGAGGTTAGTGCTGCTTTTGTGGGGGAAGATGTCCTTGTTTGTCTGCAGGGAGGAGAGCGGCCGCATCTTGGATGTGTTGTCCAGACGGAACCCAGGGAGTCTCTTATAGGAGATGGCAGTGTGAGTGCGACTTCTTCGGTTTTGAATTATCCGGGGCATAAGGATGAGGTTATCTGCCGGTATGTGGCGGAGAAGATTTCACGGGAGGTGAAGCGGAGAGTTGTCTGTACTGGGGGATTTCATAAGGATGGGATTACGGTTGAGGAAATTCGTGAGGTGCAGATGGTGGCGGAGCAGATGACGGAACGGATAGTTGGACGGTTGCGGTAGGTTGGCAGGTGTGCGTTTGTAAACGAACGGACGCCAGGGAGACAGTATCTGTCTGGTCTGCGGCTTCGTCGGGGGCTGGCTTCTAAGGCGCGCCCCTCCTGCAAGCATATTTCAACACACAAAATCCAGAAAAGCGGAAACTGCTTTGGACATATAAGCATTTTTCAGATAAAAATATCTGGAAGTTCGTGTAGAGTATTTACTGTTAATATAATAAAAACATAGATTATGTGTATTCTTGACACTTTTTAATGTGGCTGCCCGTAAAATGGTTGAACCGAAATCGTTGCTGGCCATGAAGTAGCAGCTTGACATTTGCTGTAAAGTCATAGAGATTTTTGGTTTTATGTGATATTCTTCAAACATAGCCAGGAGTCTAGGATATAGATCCGAATTTTTATGGATCGTCAGGAAATTTTCATCCCGGAAGGCATCCAGCGGTATTGCTGGGTGGATCTGTCCGGGATTTTTTTCATTGTTTATGATCTGTTCATAGGTAAAATTATAATTCTTAAAATCTTCATTTATTTTATGACTTTTTGGGACTGCAAGGATGATTGTCTCAATATCGTGAAGTCTGGAGCCAAATTCCTTTTCTGAATAATTATTGCTGGACAGTGCCAGGTCAATGACACCGGTGCGCAGATATTGCTGCAAACTTGCAGTTGAATTATTTTCAATGATCGAAAACTGTATACCGGGAAATTTTTCGGAAAAAGATTTCATCAACGGTGGAAGGATATTGCTGCAGAAATAAGTAGAAGTTCCAATGGAAATCTTTCCGGTATGCAGGTCCGAAAGGTCATCAAAATATTGTCTCATTTTATTTTCCACAGCCATGATCTGTTCTACGCATTGAATAAAATACTGGCCGCTTTCAGTAAGGTGAAGAGGTTTTGAACTTCTGTCGAATAAAACGGTATTTAAGTCCTGTTCCAGTTTTTTTATAATAGCACTGAGAGCTGGCTGAGAAATATAAAGCTGCTGTGCGGCTTTCGAAAAACTCTTTTGTCTATATACTTCATAGGCATATTCCATTGCTTTTTCCATAATGTGTTCCTTTCTGAATATAACAAATTATACTGTGAAAATAGGCTGTTTAATTGGTGAAATCACTAAAATATATAAGAAAATATATATAATTATTATATAAGTATATATATTGGATTATATAATAAAAATACGCTAAAATCAATGTATCAAAAAAAATACAAAACAGGAGGAACAATGCAAAAGAATATCAGAGACAGCATTAATTTTGTAAGAGCCGACAGAGTATTGGTAGAATCATTTCGGGATCTGCCGGCAGCGAATGTAGATGACTGCATGGATCGTACAGCAGCTATCGACAGTGAGATCTGTCCGGTCAACCATGCGAAGCTTTTGGGAACTGCTTTTACGGTACGGGTACCGGCGGGAGATAATCTTATGTTCCATAAAGCAATGGATCTGGCACAGCCAGGGGATGTGATCATGATCGATGCAGGCGGTGGAATGGAGCGCGCGATTTTTGGAGAGCTGATGACAACATATTGTCAGACAAGGGGAATTGCCGGACTGGTGGTTGATGGCTGTATTCGTGACAGAGAGGAGCTTTCGCATATGTCCATACCGGTGTATGCAAGAGGGGCTTCGCCAAATGGGCCATATAAGAATGGACCTGGAGAAATTGGAACGGTGATCTCTCTGGGAGGTCAGACTATCAGACCGGGAGATATTATTTTAGGAGACCAGGATGGCGTGATCGTTATTAAACCGGAAGATGCAGAAAAAATCCTGGCAAGTGCAAAAGGCGTGGAAGAAAAAGAAAAAAATATTAAAAAAGACATCCTGAAAAAAGGAGAATACATTCGCCCATGGGTCGATGAAAAGCTGAAAAGTCTGGGATATATCATTTAAGGAGGAACGGATGATATGATGAAAAAAGAAGTGGTTGAAGCATTTAAGAACATGGATACAGCCAGCGTATCGGATGCAATGGATAAACTTGGAATCCCCTGCGGATTGAAAGGAATCAAGCCGGTAGTACGCGGACGCAAAGTATGTGGGGAAGCATTTACCGTTCATTATGTACCATGTGGAATGGAAAAAGGTACAGTTGGTGATTTTATTGATGATGTAAAAGAGGGCCAGGTAGTTGTGATCGATAATTCAGGCAGAGATTACTGTACAGTATGGGGTGACATCATGACTTTTACAGCCACCCAGAAAAAGATCGCCGGAACAGTGATCGATGGAGTTTGCAGGGATGTAGATGGAATCGAAAAAATGGAATATGCGATCTATACAAAAGGAACTTATATGGTAACCGGTAAAGAACGTGTTCAGGTAGACGCGATCAATGTTCCAGTTTCTCTGTCAGGCGTGCAGGTAAGACCAGGAGATCTGATCCTGGGAGATGATTCCGGTGTCATTGCAGTTCCGGCAGAAAAAGCAGAAGAAGTTCTTAAGATGGCTCAGAATATTGAAGCTACAGAACAGAAGATCATAGCAGAGGTGAAATGTGGAAGCAGTCTGAAAGATGCCAGAGCAAAGCTAGGATATCATCATCTGCAGTCAAAAGAATAAGTCACTGAAAAATACAGCAGGGTGAAAGGAGAGGGAACGAATGAAGAAAGTATATAAGATTATGAGATCACCGTGGACGATCTTTGTGGCAATGATTCTTGGCTTGGTGGTTGGGCTTGTAGCACCGGGGTTTGGAAAATCACAGTCTTTTATAGG
>CAVBVT010000036.1:0-22492 GCA_963598855.1 Eggerthellaceae bacterium | reverse complement strand
TTGACTTGTCTGATTTTTCATATGCGGCGTTATCGTCAATCGCCGTAGCCACCGTTTTTATGAAAAATATATTATTTATTTTTAAGCATAAGCTCATGCTCTTTCGCAAGTTCATCATGCAGCTGAACGGAACTCCAGTGCTGTGTCACCGGCGTGAGCATGGCTTTCAGTGCAACAGAAGGGATCTGATTCTCACGGAAAAATGCCAGAAACTCATCCATCTGTTTACTGGAAAAATCCTTCAGAACAAGCATCTCATCACTGAAATTCGCTCCAAGATTAAATCCGGAAGAGGGCTGAAATCCCGGAATCTCAAAAAGATATCCCAGCGGATGAAGGAATTCCGGTGCAGTAACGATCCTCGTTTTAACTTTCGCTCTGTTCAGATAGCGGCGGATCTGGCGAAGTCGTTCCGGATCATTGAAGTTATATAAAAGTGCAGCTGGCTGTGTATTCATATGTTAATACCTCCTGTAAGTTACTCTTCACGATGTGCAGGGAAGCGGATCTCAACCTCCGTGCCATCTCCGGGCTTGCTGGAATAAGTTAGTCCATAATCACTTCCATAAAGGATCTGCAGTCTCCGGTGCGTATTATAAACAGCAATATTTGTGCCTCCTGACTGACTGTTTCCGTTTCCTGAAAGAATCCTGGAAAGGATCTCCGGCGGGATTCCCACGCCATCATCAGAAATAAGAAGAACAACATCCTCATTTTCCATCCATCCGGTGATTACGATGGTACCGGACTTGGATTCTTTTTCCAGGATTCCGTGGAGAATGGAATTCTCAACAACCGGCTGAAGAGTCAGTTTCGGGATCTGATATTCGTACAGTTCGTCCGGAATATCTGTGATCAGTTCCATACTGTCATGATAGCGCATATTCTGGAGCTGAACATAGATCGTAACATGTTCCAGCTCCCTGGCAATGGTGGAGATTCCTCTTTTATGGCTTAAGGTCAGCTTGTAAAACCGGGAAAGGCTCTGCACTGCATGGCTGATCTCTTCGGTCTGTCCCTGAACGGCCATCCAGTTGATCATATCCATGGTATTATAAAGAAAATGCGGATTGATCTGTGCCTGAAGAGAATTAAATTCTGCAATCCTGAGATCTTCGGCAGCTTTTGCCTGCTTTTCCATCAACTCATCCATTTTTCTGGTCATATAGTTGTAGGTATCGATCAGATCACCGATCTCGTCATGGGCTTCCGGGCTTTCCATTGGAGTTGGCGGTCCATGGCGGACTGTCTGCATCTGGCGGATCACAGAGGAAAGTCTTCCTGTGATGGAATGAGCCAGAACATTTGCAAACAGAAACGCAACGACAAGAAAACCTGCATAGAGCAGCGCGATCTGGATCATCAGCCGGTTGCTTTCGTGGATCAGAGGCGGTGACGGAAGGATCGTTACCATAAACCAGTCTGTATTGGAAATACTGTAAAATCCTGAGTAAACCTTTGTATCAAGGATGGTTCTCTCCATAAAATTATTGGATGACATAAAGGAATCCTTGATCGTATCATAATCCAGACGGTAGATTCCAGACAGAGACTGATCTGAAGTAGCAACAATGGCATCACGTTCATTGACAATGTAGGACACACTGCCCTCCAGGGAAAGATTATCTGAAAGGATCTTATTAAGCTGATCATCAGAAAAGTAAACAGCCAGATATGCCTTGTAGGCATTGGAATGGAAATACAGGCTTAAAGGGCAGATATAAGCCATATCACCATAATTCTGTTTCTCCTGGGAACCGAGATAAAAGGAAGGACAGAACATCTCCTGCGCATCCCGGCTTCCCTGAAAGATACCGTACCAGTAAGTACCTTTCGCCTGGCTTATGGGAGCAAGGATATTCTCAGTCGTGGAAAAATCATCCAATGTATCCAGTTCTTTTGGAAAATCTACATAGATCCGCACGTCTGTTACAAGAGAATCAGCAGTCAGCTCCTGAATCGTCTTCTGGAAATCCGCAGCATGGTCAGAACCGGCCAGTTTAGCAGGAGAAGTATTCACAGGCATATAAAAAAGCTCCTGGAAAAACGTCTGCCCTGTAATATTTTTCATTGTGGAAAGCACAGTATCCATGGTATGCTCGATCAGCGGCGCAGTTTTTGCGGAGGCATCCTGTTCCTGACGGATGGTATTGGATACCACCATATTATAAAGCTTTCCGTAAAAAAGAAACACAGTAAAAAAAGCCGGCAGTATGACAATGCTCATCAGAGCAATGGTGAATTTGGCTTGCAGGCTCAGGTTCAGATAGCTGTTCTTAAACCTGTGCCAGAACCCCCTCATGACATTTTCTCCCTGTATTCAGATGGGGAAAAACCTGAATATTTTTTGAAACTTTTTCCAAAGTAATTGCCGTCTGTATAGCCCACTTTGGACGAAATCTCAGAGATCTTATATCTGGGATCTGAAAGCAGCTGTTTGGCTTTTTCCATGCGGAATTCTGTGAGATACTGGTTCAGAGTCTGGCCTGTCTCGCTTTTGAAAAAAGTACACACATAGGAAGTGGAAAGGTACACATGATTGCTGATATCTTTTACAGAAAGCGTATCGTTCATATAATTCCGGCTGATGTAATCCTTGATCATAAAGATCGTGGAGTTCTCAGGCTGGGACTTTTCGGCATCTTCAAAATACAGAGCTGTTTTTTCCTTAAGAGCTGCGTGGAGCTCTTCGTAGGTAAAAGCATTGTTCAGTGTATCTACGATCAGTTCCTGTTTCTCCTGCAGGGAAGATTCGATCTGATTTTTTTTGCGGGCAGAAGTTAAGGCGTTGAACAGCTGATAGTAGAGGTCGCGGATCTGGTTTGGAAGGTATGAATAGCTTCCATTATAGTAGGTAAAAAGCTCCTCCAGAAACTGGCTGCATTGAGATTCATCCCTGGAAATAAGGTATTTGGAAAAGGTATTTTCCGGAATCTGCAGAGAATCCAGAAGAGGTGGCTTATCCGGAAGCTGGTTTACGATCTCTTCCGTGAGAAATGTTTCAGCAGAAAAGAAAAAACAGTTCTGCAGAAGAATGACTGCAGAAGCATAAGACTGATAAACCCTGGAAATATCAGTTACAGTGTTTCCGGCAGAGATCAGATGCTTTCCGCAGGCGTCATACTGCCTGGAAATGTAGCTTCCAACAGCAGAAAGAGTCGTCTGGGAAAGAGAGCTGCTTCCATATATATGGTGCACCAGATACTGGACTCTTTTTTCCACGAAGAGGCATTTCAGGTGGTAATGTGCCAGAAAGTGGGAAATCTCATTCTGAATATCTTCCAGGCTTGTACCGGAGGCTTCTGCTGTGTTGTTAAGCTTCACGATCACGGAAGTAAAATTCATTCCAGGATCAAGAAGTTCCGGTTGTCCAAGTTCCAGGCAGAGGTCTGTGAGTTCACTGTCCTCAGAAGCAGGGAGAGTAAGCTTAAGTGCCAGTCTGGTTGCTGTCTCCTGGGAATGAAGTGCTTCGCCGCGGTGGGAGCGAAGTTTCTGTTTATAGAGGGACTGGGCTTCCAGAACTGCATCCCGCACTTCAGCCGGATTTAGCGGCTTTTCAATATAATTGACAGCTTTTAGTTTGATAGCTGCCTTTAAGTATTCCTTGTCTGAGTATCCGCTCATAAAAATAGGAACGGAATCCGGAAGGATTTTTTCCAGGCGTTCCAGCATGGCAATGCCGGTCATCCTGGGCATACGCACGTCGCAGAGAATGATCTCCGGTTTATGAAGCCTTGCCATCTCCAGACCGTTCATTCCGTCGTCTGCCTGAAGGATTTCTGTGATCCCCAGAGAGTTCCAGTCAATAGCTGAGATCAGTCCGGTACGTGTAAGTTCTTCGTCATCAACGATCAGTAATTTCATACTATATTTCTCCAATCAGTAAAAATGCCCATATGTTGTTTCAAGCGTTCCTATTATAGCACAAAATATACAGAAATACGAGACAGGGGTATTTTATTATGGGTAATATTTTACAGGAAAAAAGAGAATATTTTACCCTTATCCAAAAATATTCCCATTATCAACCAGTGAGACGGATGATAGAATGTAATCAGATTAAAGGAAAGGGAGGAGAAAGAGCCGTGTCAGAATATGTTCTTGAATTAAAAGGTATTACGAAGATATTCCCCGGTGTCAAAGCTCTGAATAATGTACAGTTCCAGCTCAAACCTGGCGAAGTTCATGCGCTGATGGGTGAGAACGGTGCTGGTAAATCTACGTTTATCAAGGTTATTACCGGAGTACATAAAGCAGAAGAAGGTGAGATGTTCTTAAACGGACAGAAGGTTGACTTCAAAGGTCCGAAGGATGCCCAGGAGGCAGGTATCGCAGCCGTATATCAGCATCCGACATCATATCCGCACCTTACAGTTGCAGAAAATATTTTTATGGGTCATGAGATCATTAAACATCATATGATCCAGTGGAAAGAAATGAACCAGGAGGCGAACAAATACCTTAAAGAGCTGGATGCAGATTTTGATGCAACAGCAGAGATGGGTACCCTTTCTGTTGCGCAGCAGCAGATGGTCGAGATCGCCAAGGCACTTTCCACAAATGCAAAAATCATCATTCTGGATGAGCCGACAGCAGCACTTACCAGAAACGAGTCTGAGAAGCTTTACACACTGGTTGACAAGCTGAAAGAGAATGGAGTTTCCATTATCTTTATCTCCCACCGTTTTGAAGATATGTACCGTCTGGCTTCCAGAGTTACCGTATTCCGTGATTCCCAGTACATTGGAACCTACGATGTAGACGGAATCACAAACGCAGATCTGATCAAAGCAATGGTTGGACGTGAGATCAACGATCTGTTCCCGAAACCGGAAGTTGAGCTGGGAGATGAGATGCTCCGTATCGAACATCTTTCCAGAACAGGATTTTTCAAAGATGTTTCCTTTAATGTACGTGCAGGCGAGATCGTAGGACTTACAGGTCTGGTTGGTGCAGGACGTACAGAGGTTGTGGAAGCCGTTTGCGGAATCACCCGTCCGGACGAAGGAAAAGTTTTCCTTGAGGGAAAAGAAGTTTACATCAAGACTCCTTCCGAGGCAATGGAAAAAGGTATCATCCTTCTTCCTGAGGACAGACAGAAACAGGGTCTGGTTATGAGCTGGGGACTTGGAAGAAACGTAACACTTCCGATCATCAGCAAATATGCAAAATCCGGATTTAACGACGAGAAGGCAGAAAGAGAACTTTCCAAGAAACTTCTTGAGGAAGTCGATACAAAGGCTGTTGATATCTTCCAGCCGGCAAGCTCTCTGTCAGGTGGTAACCAGCAGAAAGTTGTCGTTGCGAAAGCTCTTGCCCAGGAAATGAAAGTTGTTATCATGGATGAGCCGACAAAGGGTGTCGATGTCGGAGCGAAAGCTGAGATCTACGCGATCATGGGAGACCTTGCAAAGAAAGGTTATGCGATCATCCTGATTTCCTCTGAGATGCCTGAGATCCTGGGAATGGCTGACCGTATCATCGTTATGTGCAACGGCCGCAAGACAGGTGAACTGAACAGAGGAGAGGCAACACAGGAAGGAATCCTTGAGCTGTCCATGGAAAAGAGCACTGGAAAGGGGACTAAATAATGGAAAAGAAATCTGTCATCAAGAAGATTACAGGCTCCCGAGAGGCTCTGCTGGCAATTATCGTAATCGTGCTGTTTGCAATTGTCACAGCGATCAGCCCGTCATTCCTTACGCCGAAGTCACTCATGGAGATGCTGAAAAATAATGCAGTAACAATGGTAATGTCACTTGGTATGTTATGTGTCATGCTGGTAGGCGGAATCGATATTTCCATCATGTCAACCCTGGCACTTTCCGGTATGTCAATCGGTATGCTCCTGAAATACGGACATATCACAAGCACATTACTTGCTTTCATCATTGCAATGGCAATCGGTATTGCCTGCGGACTTGTTGTAGGTCTTGTAATTTCAAGGGCAAACGTTCCGCCGATCATTGCAACCATGGGCTTTATGTACATCTACAGAGCAATGGGTTATCTTGTTTCTCACGGCGGTGAGTGGGCAAGTGCCGCAGCTCTTGGTGAGTTCAAGAACTTTGCAACAACTAATTTCCTTGGAATCAACAAGGTTATCTGGGTAATCATTATCTGTTATGTAGTATTCTTTTTCTTTATGAAATGGACAAGAACAGGACGAAGAATCTACGCAGTAGGAAGTAATGCAAGCGCAGCACAGGTTTCCGGTATCAATGCAAAGAATATCAACCTTCTTGTATATGTGATCATGGGATTCCTCGCAGGTCTTGGCGGAGCACTTCAGGTATCTGTTTATGCTTCTGCAATGCCGGATATGCAGTACGGCGGTGAGATGGATGTCATCGCAGCCTGCGTTATCGGTGGTGTAAGCATGAGCGGTGGACGTGGAACAGTAGTAGGTGCATTCCTTGGTTCCATTATCCTTGCAACAATTGCAAAAGCTCTTCCACTTGTAGGTATCAGTTCCCTGTGGCAGAACATGATCAAGGGTGTTATCATCCTGGTAGTAGTTGTGATCAATGTTATCCTGCAGAGAATCGCAGACAAAAACGCATTAAAGGGAAGGGAGATGTAAATCATGGCTGGAAAATCTGGAAGAAGTATTAACAATGTGCCGGAAAATCCGATGAAACACATCATATTCAGTTGGGAAGGCATCCTGGTCATTCTCTTTATCCTGGTAAATATTTTCTGCGCATCATTTTCTGAGTTTTATAATCTGAAGAGTGTCCTTCGTCAGATGCCGGTTTACCTTGCAGAGGTATTTATGATGTTCCCGATGGCGTACATCCTGGTATTAGGCGAGATCGATATTTCAGTAGGTGCGATCGTGTGTCTCTCCGCAACATTAAGCTGCATGGTCTGCAACACAAACGCTCCATTTATCGTAGTAGCACTTACAGCACTGGTTGTTGGCGGTCTTTGCGGTGCGGTTAACGGATTTATCCTTACCCGTTTTAAAGAGCTTCCTCCAATGATCGTAACACTGGCAACACAGATCATCTTCCGTGGTATCGCTGAGGTAACACTTGGAGCCGGCGGAAGTATCGCGATCACAAACACAGATGGTTTCCGTGCCATCGGTGGAAAAGTAGGAAATGTTCCATACATTCTTTTCCTGGTACTGATCCTTGGTGTGATCTTCGCAATCTTCCTTGGAAAGAGCACATTCGGACGTCGTACCTATGCAATCGGAACAAACCGTGTGGCAGCTTATTATGCAGGCGTTCATGTAGAGAAGATCCGTTTCATCATCTATACAATTATGGGCGTTATGTCTGGACTTTGTGCACTGTTCCTGGTATCATCTTCTTATGGTGCCAACACAACAACTGGTAACGGATTTGAGATGGATGCCATCGCAATGGCAGTATTCGGAGGTATCTCCTCCACAGGTGGTAAAGGTAACCTGGCCGGCGGTATCATTTCCGCATTCATCATCGTATGCTTACGAGTTGGTCTTGGACAGAAGAACGTAAATGCACAGGTAATCCTTCTTATCATCGGTGTACTTCTGGTAGCAGCAGTTGCTCTCCCGAACATCATCGGCGATGTGAAAAAAGCAGTAGCAATGAAGAAAAACTAAATATCACTTTTTGAACGCAGGTCGCGAAACGACTGCGTTCATGAGCAAGTAGCGAAGCGGATTGCGAATATCCGTTTTGCATCCATATGATTGTTAGCTGCCTCCATTGGTGTAGCGGAGGCAGCAGCATATAAAAAATTATATTCTTATAGGGAGGAACAAAAATGAAAAAAAAGGTAATTAGCGCAATCCTTTGTGGAGCAATGGTTCTTGGTACAGTTTGCCCGGTTCTCGCAGCAGATGACAAAGAAGAGACCGCAACAGAAGCAGCTGGAAATTCTGCAGAAGGCAAAAAGATCGCTCTGGTTGGTAAAGCAGCTGGTAACGCATTCTTCGAGATCGCAGCTAAATCTTTCCAGGAGACAGTAGAGGCTGAAGGCGGTGAAGTTCAGGTCGTTTATCCTGAGACAGCTACAGCTGATGCACAGATCAAAGTTCTTGACAACCTGATTTCCCAGGACTTCGATGCAATCTGTATCTCCGCTAACGATGTTAACGCTCTTCAGGCTAAACTTGAGGAAGCTATGGATGAGGGAATCAAAGTATCTTCCTTCGACTCCGCACCGAACAAAGACAGCCGTGAGATTTTCGTAAACCAGGCTGGTACTAAAGAAGTTGCTCAGGCACTTATGGATGCAGTTCTTGATATTTCCGGTGGTGAGGGACAGTTCGCTATCCTTTCAGCTACATCCCAGTCCGCTAACCAGAACGCATGGATCGACGCAATGAAGACCATCATGGAAGGCGATGACAAATACAGCAAACTTGAGCTTGTAGACGTTGTATACGGCGATGATGAGCCGCAGAAATCTACAGACCAGACAGCAGCTCTTCTTCAGAACTACAAAGATCTGAAAGTTATCTGCGCACCTACAACAGTTGGTATCGCAGCAGCTGCTAAATACCTTCAGGATAACGGATCTGAGTGCAAACTGACAGGTCTTGGACTTCCGTCTGAGATGCAGGAGTACACAGGTGATGATGCAGATCATTCCTGCCCATACTTCTATCTGTGGGATATGCAGGGCCTTGGAAAACTCAGCGCTTACACAACAATCTCTCTGATCAACGGCGACATCACAGGTGCTAAAGATGACAAGTTCACAGCTGGCGACCTTGGTGACTACACAGTAACAGACGCTGATGATGGCGGTACAGAAGTTGTACTTGGCGCACCTCTGAAATTCGATACAAGCAACATCGAGGAGATGGCTAAACTGTACTAATCAATCCTCAGATTGACTGTATAATCATATGATAAATCCTTTCAGAACAGGCGGAGTCTTCGGACTCCGCCTTGTTTCGTGTATTGGATTTCGTATGTTTAGGTTTGGGGTATTTGAGGTCTTCGAAAAAAACAGCTTTCTGATTCTGGTTGTACTCTTGTGGTAGCGGTGTTAAAATGAGAACAGCAGAGCAGAGAACAATGAGAGATGAAGGAGCAAAAATACATGCAGCAGGCATTACTGGATCAGCTGAGAAAAATTACAGATGAAGAGCGCAGGATCCTGGACGGAGAGGCAGAGGTGGACAAAGATCTCTATACATCCGGCCGGGATTTTACTGTGGACAGCCGTAAGATGCTCAAGGAAGGCAGGCTGATCGCAGTGCGCACCCACACCCGGTTCGTATATTTTCCGGCGCATCGGCATAATTTTGTGGAAGTGCTGTATGTGTGCGAGGGGTCTCTAACTAATATCATCGATGGAAAAAAAGTCGTAGTGAATAAAGGGGAGCTGCTTTTTCTCAACCAGTTTACGAAGCATGAGATCCTGAAAGCAGGGCAGAATGATATTGCCATCAATTTTATGGTGCTGCCGGAGTTTTTTGACGTGGCCTATTCCATGACAGGCAATGACAATATGCTGGCGGATTTTCTTGTGAATGTTCTCCGCCAGGATGAGGAGAGAGGAGAATATCTGCATTTCAAAGTTGCAGAAGTGCTGCAGATCCAGAATCTCCTGGAAAATATCATCTATTCTCTTGTAAACGGTGAGGAGAACCGGGAACGGATTAATCAGACCACAATGGGCCTGATCTTTATGTACCTGGTGGAGTCTGTGCAGTATGTGGAGATGAGGCTTCCCAATCAGTACGAAAATATGATTTCCATGACGACCCTGGATTACATTGAGCAAAAGTACCGGACAGCTACCCTGACTGAGCTGTGCAGCCGGCTTCATCTGCCTATGCATGTGTTAAGCAAGATGATCAAGAAAACAACAGGATTTAATTTCAAGGAGCTGCTTCAGAGAAAGAGACTGAATAAAGCAGTGGAACTGATGTGCGAGACAGATCTGCCTATCAGTGATATTATTGCCGTTGTAGGGTATGAGAATAACAGTTATTTTCATAGGGTGTTTAAAGAGCATTATCATATGACACCGAGAGCGTTCAGGGTGAAGAACAGTGAGAAAGAGCAGGTGAGGCTGTAGCCTCACCTGCTCAGATATCGTGGAATCGTCCGATCTTATCCTTGATCCTCTGCATTTCATTATCCATATCGATCACGGCGCGGGCGCAGTTGAGAAGTTCACTGCTGACTTCCTCATATCCTTCCATTTCTTCAATATTCTGCTTATATCTGAGCTGATGTTCCAGAGTAGCCCAGAAGTCCATACCATTGGTACGGATCTGTATCTCCGCACGCATGGGAGTTTTCCCCTTGGAGAAAAATACAGGGATCTCCACGATCATGTGATAACTGCGGTATCCGTTTGGTTTGGGATTTTTGATATAGTCTTTTACCTTGATGACTGTGATGTCATCCTGCTTGGCAATGAGGTCTGCAATGGTGTAGATATCATCAATAAATGCGCAGACAACACGGATGCCGGCAACGTCATTCAGCTGGTTCTGGATGTTCTCAGCTGTGAATTCATATCCGAGTTTCTTAAGTTTCTTGTAAATACTTTCCGGTTTTTTGATCCTTGTTTTGATAAAAGAAATTGGGTTACGTTTATATTCCACGGAAAATTCGTCGTTGAGGACTTCCAGTTTGGTACGTACCTCGCGGACTGTACAGCGGTACATCATCATCAGATCATTGAATTTTGCGGAATTTTTGATAAAAACCTGTGGATCCGGGGTGTCCAGCCAGGTGTTCTTATTATTTTCAGCCATGGTATTTTTACGATAGGGCTCCTTTCTTTTGTGTTTTTTATGACAATCTTACTAAAACAATTATAGGGTAAAATAACATTTTTTTCAACTTTTGTATTGACAGATCAAAAATCCTGTGCTATTTTATATAAAAAGTTTAATTGAGTAAACCACTAAACCGATGAAGCGGAGATAAAAGTTTTCATGCGCGCACAGAGAGTCCGGGAGGGTGAGAGCCGGGCCGAGAAGCAGTCTGCTAAATGGACCGCCGAGGGCACAGGGAAAGGTGTTGGAGATACCGAGTATTCTGTGACGTGAAGGCATACGTCAGTTGCCGGGAATATGAAGGTATTCCGCCAAGTGCACGGATCGAACCGTGAATCAGGGTGGCACCGCGGGTGATTTTGAATTTGACGCTCGTCCCTGGCAGAACCAGATTCTGCCGGAGACGGGCGATTTTTGTATGTATATTTTCTGAAATCTGCATACATAAGCAAGTAGTGAATGCGGATTGCGAATTTCCTACAGCATATTGCTTCCTTCCGGCAGGTGAGATGATAAGAACTCAGGAGGGCCTGTATATGTATCCAACATTAGAAAAACTTAAAACTATTGCACAGTCAGGCGAATACCGGCGTATCCCTGTATGCAGAGAGCTGTATTCCGACCGCTACACACCAGTAGAAGTGATGCGGACCTTACGCACAGCCAGCAGACATTGTTATCTTCTGGAAAGTGCCAGCCAGACAGAGGTATGGGGCCGGTATTCTTTCCTGGGATATGAACCATCCATGGAGATCACCTGTACAGACGGAAAACTTCAGATCCGGAAGATCCACGAGGACGGAACTGAGGAGAAAACAGTACAGCAGGTGAAGCATCCGGGAGATGCCATCCGACAGATCCTGAAAGAATATAAAAGCCCGGTGCTGGAAAATATGCCTACATTCACCGGTGGTCTGGTAGGATATTTTTCCTACGATTACATCAAATACAGCGAGCCGAAGCTGAACCTTACAGATGAGACAGAACAGGATTTCCGTGATATGGATCTGATGCTTTTTGACCAGGTAATTGCATTTGACCACTACAGGCAGAAAGTGCTTCTCATTACAGGCGTGATGACAGATAATCTGGAAAACTCCTACAGAAAAGCAGAAGCGAAGTTAAAGGAGATGGCAGACCTGATCCGAAACGGAAAGCAGAATGAGTTCCCGTCTCTGAAACTGAAATCTTCCATTGAACCGCAGTTCCCGAAAGAAAAATACTGTGAGATGGTTGAGAAGGCGAAACATTATATCCACGAAGGAGATATTTTCCAGGTGGTGCTCTCCAATCCTATGAGAGCGAAAGCAGAGGGAAGCCTGTTTGATACCTACCGTGTTCTTCGTGCAACCAATCCTTCCCCGTATATGTTTTATTTTTCCAGTGATGATATTGAGATCGCAGGAGCTTCTCCGGAAACCCTGGCCAAGCTTACAGGAACAGAATTAAGCACTTTCCCGCTGGCAGGAACAAGACCAAGAGGAAAGTCAAAAGAAGAAGACCTGGCACTGGAAAAAGGCCTCCTGGCTGATGAGAAGGAACGTGCGGAACACAACATGTTGGTGGATCTTGGACGGAATGATATCGGAAAGATCAGTAAGATCGGCACTGTAAACGTAGAAAAATATATGTGCATTGAGCGTTTTTCCCATGTGATGCACATCGGTTCCACAGTGACCGGCCAGATCCGGGACGATAAAGATGCTGTAGATGGAGTCGATGCCATCCTTCCGGCAGGAACACTTTCCGGAGCACCGAAATTCCGTGCCTGCCAGATCATCCAGGAACTGGAACAGAGCAAGCGAGGCATTTACGGCGGGGCTATAGGATATCTGGATTTCGCAGGAAACCTGGATACCTGTATTGCGATCCGCCTGGTTTATAAAAAGAACGGCGAGATCTGCATCCGGTCTGGAGCCGGAATCGTGGCAGACAGTGTTCCGGAAAATGAATTCCAGGAATGCTGCAACAAGGCAAGAGCCGTTGTACAGGCAATCGAAACTGCACAGGAGGGACTGGAATGATAGTACTGATCGATAATTATGATAGCTTTTCTTATAATGTTTACCAGCTGATCGGTTCTGTGGAGCCATATATCAAAGTAGTAAGAAACGATGAAGTGACCATTGAAGAGCTGGAGGCCATGAAGCCGG
The DNA here is from genome assembly GCA_963598855.1 of Eggerthellaceae bacterium. Taxonomy (GTDB): domain Bacteria; phylum Bacillota; class Clostridia; order Lachnospirales; family Lachnospiraceae; genus Blautia_A. Next base: position 9,598 of record CAVBVT010000036.1, on the reverse strand, counting down.
AAGCACTGATCCTTTCCCCTGGTCCAGGAAGACCTGAGGATGCAGGAATCTGTATTGAATCTATAAAATATTTCAAAGATAAGCTGCCGATTTTGGGTATCTGTCTTGGGCATCAGTCCATCTGTGAAGCATTCGGAGGAACTGTCTCCTATGCAAAAGAGCTGATGCACGGCAAGCAGAAAGAAATCCATAAAGTTGGACAGAGCCGGATGTTTGAAGGCCTTCCGGAAACTTTCCTGGCAGCCAGATATCACTCACTTGCAGCCATCCGGGATACCTTACCGGAAGAACTGATTGTCACTGCAGAGTCTGAGGATGGCGAGGTCATGGCACTGGAACATAAAGAATACCCAATCTTTGGATTACAGTTCCATCCGGAATCCGTTATGACACCAGATGGTAAAAAGATGATCGAGAACTTTATGAAGGTTGTCAGAGACAGATAACAACGAAGAAGAATCGTCCAAGGAAATGGACAGAAGAACATCGAATATAATCGTAAAGTGATCGTGCCAAGGTACATGCAATAGAGAAAAATACAGATGTCTGACTGATATTGTGAGAATGAACAAGACAGAGAATGGTAATCCATAGAAAATAGAATCGTTACAGAACAGGAGGAAACAACAATGATCAAAGAAGCAATCATCAAACTTTCAAAAAAAGAAGACCTTACATATGACGAAGCAGAAGCCGTAATGAATGAGATCATGGATGGAGCGGCAACACCGGTACAGATGGCATCTTATCTTACTGCACTTTCCCTGAAAGGCGAGACTATTGATGAGATCACAGCATCCGCAGCAGGTATGAGAGCACATTGTATCAAACTTCTCCACGATTTGGATGTTCTTGAAATCGTGGGAACCGGCGGTGATGGAGCAAACTCCTTCAACATTTCCACAACTTCATCCCTTGTGATCGCAGCAGGAGGCGTTCCTGTTGCAAAACACGGAAACCGTGCAGCATCCTCCAAGAGCGGTGCAGCGGACGTTCTGGAAGCACTTGGTGTCAAGATCACCATCCCGCCGGAAAAAAGCGCAGAGATTCTGAAAAAGATCAACATCTGCTTCCTGTTCGCGCAGAATTATCATATCGCAATGAAATACGTAGCACCGATTCGTAAAGAGCTTGGCATCCGTACGGTATTTAATATTCTCGGACCATTAAGCAATCCAGCCGGCGCAAACATGGAGCTGATGGGAGTCTTTGATCAGTCTCTGGTAGAGCCTCTGGCACAGGTTATGATGAAGCTTGGCGTAAACCGTGGAATGGTAGTTTTCGGACAGGATAAGCTGGATGAGATCTCCATGAGTGCACCGACTTCTGTATGCGAGATCAAGGACGGATGGTTCCAGTCCTACGAGATCACACCGGAGCAGTTCGGATATACACGCTGCAGCAAAGAAGAACTGGCAGGCGGCACACCAGCAGAGAACGCAGAAATCACAAAAGCCATTGTAAATGGAACAGAAAAAGGACCGAAACGTCAGGCAGTGTGCATGAACGCAGGAGCAGCACTCTATATCGCAGGAAAAGCAGAGAGCCTGGAAGCAGGTGTGAGAATGGCAGAGAACCTGATCGACAGTGGTGCAGCTGCAGCTAAACTTGAGGAATTCATCAAATTAAGCAATGAAATTTGAGGATAATAGTGGCAGGAGAGAAATCGGCAATCCCTATTAGAAAAGATATTAACTGAAATATTGATTTGTCAGACTCCTTGAAATTGCCGAATGAGAGTTGAAATATTAGGGAGACAAACAAAGAATGAATAAAATAAACATTCTGGAAGAAATCGCAGAAAAAACAAGAGAACGTATCCAGAAGGAAAAAATGGAACTTCCTCTGGAACAGCTGAAAGTTCTGGCAGAGAAAGCACCGCAGCAGCCCTCCTTTCTGGAAACACTGAAAAAGCCGGGCATGTCTTACATCTGCGAAGTAAAAAAAGCTTCCCCGTCAAAAGGGCTGATCGCACCGGATTTTCCATATCTGGAAATTGCGAAAGAATACGAGGCAGCAGGAGCATCTGCAATTTCCTGCCTCACAGAACCTTTTTACTTCATGGGAAGCGACGCTTATCTCCGTGAGATCACAGAAACGGTGGATATCCCGGTACTCCGGAAGGACTTCACAGTGGATAAGTACATGATCTATCAGGCAAAAGCATTCGGTGCATCAGCTGTGCTTCTGATCTGTGCCATTTTAAATGACCAGGAACTCCTGGAATACAGAGAACTTGCAGAATCCCTGGGAATGGATGCACTGGTGGAAGCCCACGATGAGGAAGAAGTTGCAAGAGCATTAAAAGCAGGCGCAAAGATCGTCGGAGTCAATAACCGTGACCTGAAAACCTTTCATGTAGATATGAATAACAGCATTTGTCTGAGAAACCTGGCACCGGACAATGTAGTATTTGTATCCGAGAGCGGAATCAAAAATGCAGGGGACATTGCCATTCTTGAGAAAAACCGGGTAGGAGCAGTCCTGATCGGCGAGACTCTGATGAGAAGCCCGGATAAAAAAGCGGCACTGGAAGAGTTAAATGGCGGAGCGTTAGTATGAAAAAAGAAGTCAGAACCAGGATCAAAATCTGCGGCCTCACCCGCCCGGAGGACATTCTGGCAGTCAATAAAGCAAAACCGGACTTTGCAGGATTCATTGTAGAATTCCCGAAAAGCCGGAGAAATGTCACCGTGGATCAGCTGCGGCAGCTCAGAGAAAAACTGGATGAGAGCATTTTGCCGGTAGGCGTATTCGTCAACGCACCGGCGGAACTTCCTGCAAAGCTTTTAAACGAAGGAACCATTGCACTGGCACAGCTTCACGGACAGGAAGACGAAGCATACATACACCAGCTGAAGACCATGACAGACCAGCTCATCATCAAGGCTTTTTCCATAAAAACAGAAGCAGATGTAAAAAGAGCGATCCGTTCGGAAGCAGACTATATTCTTCTGGACCAGGGGGCAGGAGGAACAGGAGAAACCTTCGACTGGAATCTGGTACCGTCAATCAAACGTCCATGGTTCCTGGCAGGGGGGCTCGGATGTGACAATCTGGAAACAGCCATACACCTGCTTCACCCCTGGGCAGTAGATTTAAGCAGCAGCTTGGAAACCAACGGTCATAAAGACCTGGATAAAATATCAGAAGCAGTACATACAGTAAGGAACATAAAGGAGGAAATATAACATGTCAAAAGGAAGATTCGGCATCCATGGCGGACAGTACATTCCGGAAACACTGATGAACGCCGTTCTGGAGCTTGAGGAAGCATACAATCATTACAAAAACGATCCGGAATTCAACCGCGAACTCACAGAGCTTCTCAACGAATATGCAGGAAGACCATCCCGCCTTTACTATGCGGCACATATGACAGAAGATCTTGGCGGAGCAAAGATCTATCTGAAACGTGAGGATCTAAACCACACAGGCGCACACAAGATCAACAACGTACTTGGCCAGGTGCTTCTTGCAAAAAAAATGGGCAAGACCCGTGTCATCGCAGAAACAGGAGCAGGCCAGCACGGTGTTGCAACTGCAACAGCAGCAGCTCTGATGGGGATGGAATGTGAGGTTTTCATGGGAAAAGAAGACACGGAACGTCAGGCCCTGAACGTATATAAAATGCGTCTCCTTGGTGCGAAAGTACATGCAGTTACAAGCGGAACCGCAACCTTAAAAGATGCCGTTTCCGAGACCATGCGTGAGTGGACAAACCGTATCGCAGATACCCATTATGTACTTGGTTCCGTAATGGGACCGCACCCGTTCCCAACCATCGTCCGTGATTTCCAGGCAGTGATCTCCAAGGAAATCAAAGAGCAGATGCTGGAGAAAGAAGGCAGACTTCCGGATGTTGTCTTGGCTTGCGTAGGCGGCGGCTCCAATGCAATCGGTACTTTCTACAATTTCATTGAGGACAAAGATGTCCGTCTGATCGGCTGTGAAGCAGCAGGACGCGGTGTGAACACAGCAGAGACAGCAGCAACCATCGCAACCGGCCGTCTTGGAATCTTCCACGGAATGAAATCCTACTTCTGCCAGGATGAATATGGTCAGATCGCACCGGTATATTCCATTTCCGCAGGACTTGACTATCCAGGTGTTGGACCGGAGCATGCACATCTTTATGATATCGGAAGAGCAGAATACGTGCCTGTAACAGACGACGAGGCAGTAGATGCTTTTGAGTATCTTTCCAGAACAGAGGGAATCATCCCTGCAATTGAAAGTGCTCATGCAGTGGCCTATGCGAAAAAGATCGCACCGACACTTGGAAAAGACAAGATCATGGTAGTTACCATTTCAGGACGTGGAGATAAGGACTGTGCGGCAATCGCCCGCTACAGAGGGGAGGATATTCATGAGTAGAATTACAGAAGCATTTGCAAACGGAAAAGCATTTATTCCTTTTTTAACCTGCGGAGATCCGTCTCTGGAGATAACAGAACAGCTGGTTTATGCAATGGAAGAAGCTGGCGCAGACCTGATCGAGCTTGGAATCCCGTTCTCTGATCCTACAGCAGAAGGCCCTGTGATCCAGGAGGCCAATGTCCGCGCACTTGCAGGCGGCGTGACTACAGATAAAGTTTTTGCAATGGTAGAAAAAATCCGTAAAAAAACAACAATTCCAATGGTATTCATGACTTACGCAAACGTAGTATTTTCCTATGGAACAGAGCGTTTTATCAAGAAAGCAGCAGAAGTCGGAATGGACGGACTGATCCTTCCGGATGTTCCTTTTGAGGAAAAAGAAGAGTTCGATATTGTGTGCAAACAGTACGGCCTTGACCTGATCTCCCTGATCGCGCCGACTTCTCATGAGAGAATCGCCATGATCGCCAAAGAAGCAGAAGGCTTTGTTTACTGCGTATCTTCCCTTGGTGTAACAGGAATGCGTACCAACATCTCCACAGACATCGGAGCTATGGTGAAGCTGGTGAAAGCCCAAAAAGACATTCCATGCGCAGTAGGATTCGGAATCTCAACACCAGAGCAGGCAAAAAAAATGGCTGACCAGTCAGACGGAGCCATCGTGGGATCTGCCATCGTGAAGCTCTGCGGAGCCTACGGCAAAGACTGCGTGCCGAAAGTTGAGGCTTATGTGAAAGAGATGAAGGACGCAATCAGATAATCTGTGTGAAAGATTTACCGCATAAACACCCTCACCATTTTCTCATATACCTTCCGGTACTTCTGATACCGCATAGGCAGATCAATCCAAGTCTTTTTATCTACAATACTTTTGTAATGGGAGAAGGTTCGGAAACCGTCGATTCCGTGGTAGGAGCCCATGCCGCTTTCGCCGAAACCTCCGAATCCCATATTGCTGGTTGCGAGATGGATGAGAACATCGTTGATGCAGCCGCCGCCGAAACCGCACCGGGAAGTTACTTCCTGGGCGGTTTTTTCGTCGTTAGTGAAGATGTAGAGAGCCAGGGGATGAGCCATGGAATTGATCCTGGCGACGGCACTTCCGAGAGAGTCGTAGGTGAGGACTGGAAGTACCGGGCCGAAGATCTCCTGCTGCATGACCGGATCATCAAATGTTACATTGTCCAGGAGCGTTGGTTCAATCTGGAGCGTTTCGCGGTCGGAACTGCCGCCGCAGACTGTTTTGGACGGATCAATGAGGCTGTTGATACGGTCGAAATGTTTTTCATTGATGATCTTTCCATAATCGCGGTTTTTAAGCGGCTCTTTTCCATACTGACGGGTGATCTGTCTGCGAAGTTCTGCAACCAGGGCATCTTTGATCTCAGGATCACAGTAGATATAGTCCGGTGCTACGCAGGTCTGGCCGCAGTTCAGGAATTTGCCGAATACGATACGTTTTGCTGCAAGGCGGAGATTAGCTGTTTTATCCACAATACAGGGGCTTTTGCCGCCAAGCTCCAGAGTGACTGGAGTGAGATATTCAGAAGCTTTTCGCATGACTTCTTTTCCTACAGCCTGGCTTCCGGTAAAGAAGATGTAATCAAAATGCAGGCTGAGAAGATGTGTGTTTTCCGCACGTCCGCCTGTGACAGTAGCTACATATTTTTCATCAAAACATTCGTGGATCAGGAGACGGATCATTTCGCTTGTAGCTGGTGAATAGGCACTTGGTTTCAGGATGGCTGTGTTTCCGGCTGCAATGGCATCTACCAGAGGTTCGATCGTAAGAAGGAACGGATAGTTCCATGGACTCATGATAAGAACCACACCGTATGGAGATGGTTTGCGGAAACTGCGGGAGTGGAACTGTGCCAGCGGAGAGGGAACGGTCTGTTCTTTTGCATAGGAGCGAATGTTTTTCAGCATATGTGTGATCTCAGAAAGCACGAGACCAGTTTCGCACATATAACTCTCGAAATTGCTTTTTCCAAGGTCTTTTTTCAGGGCCGCGTGGATCTGATGCTCGTGTTTCTGGATGGAGGCACGAAGACGTTTCAGGGCACTGATACGAAAATCGATATTTAAAGTCGCGCCGGAATAAAAATACTGGCGTTGTTTATCCAAAAGCTGGGTGATCTGTTCTTTTTCCATGGAATTTATGGTCCTTTCTGAAAAATCCTGCCCTGCTAAATATCAGAAGCTGTCTGAAAAGGACAGGTTTCAGAATATAAAACAAGGCAGAAGTAATGGTCGTGTTGTGGATGATATGGATGGCGGATACAGAGGAGTGGCTTCTTTGTCTGCATAATGTGTGAGTGATGCTGTCTCCGTATGTTTCCAGAACCATGGGCAGGATCACTGCATTGGCAAGTCCGTGGGGAACATTATATTTTCCGCCAAGGGAGTGTGCAACTGCGTGGACGTATCCAACATAAGATTTGGTGAAAGCACAGCCTGCAAAATAGGAAACGCGGAGCATATCTCGCCTTGCTTCAATATTTTGTCCATCTGTGTACTAGGTTTTCGAAGATCAGCTGAACTGCATCCAGAGCATTTTTTCTTGTGCCTGGTTGGCAACGGTTTTGTCGTAGATCTGATAGGTGATGCAGCTGCGTTTTAAAGTCTTTTCCAGTCGGTCGGTAAGTCCAAGTTTCCGGATACCTGCATCTGTGATGATCAGGACGTTGTTGTAACCTCTCTTTTCCAGAACTTCCGGGATACCCTTGACGCTTCCGATGATCTTTGGGTTGCGGTAGGGCAGCAGGGGAAGGGCGAATTTAAAGACGTTCTGAAAAATGCGGCAGTAAGCTTTTTTTAATGGATTCATGGTGTTTTTATTCTTTTTAAAATCAAATTATTTTACTCTAAATATTATATATAGCAGTCGGCGGAGGAAAAGTCAAGAGCAGGAGACAGAGTCATAAAATATGAATTTGAAAAATATAATATTGTCACGGCTGTGAATATCAGCTAGACTAAAAGCAGTTAAACAGAATTTAACCAAACTGCGGAGCAGTTATTTGGTTATGAGCAAGTAGCGAAGCGGATTGCGAATATCCGCTTAACTCACGGAGGACATAATGCCAGAAACAGACACATCCGAAAAAAATCCTCTTCATGTATCCGAAGTGGATGACAACCTAAAAGAATTAAGCCCTCACGGTTCCTTTGAACTGCCTGTGGAGACGTATACGGGGGACTGCGAGATCTTTCATGCGCTGTATGACCACTGGCACAGTGAGATGGAGATCATGTATATTGAAAAAGGCAGCGGTTTTGCCAGGCTGAACAGGGAGAGCATCCGTCTGAAAAAGGGGGATATCCTGATCGTAAACTGCGGAGTTCTCCACAGTATGAGAACAGATCTTAATAATCCTCTCTATTATAAGAGTGTGGTGTTCGGGCTTGGCTTCCTGGCGGGGCAGCCGGGGGATATCTGTCAGGAATGCGTGGTGGCACCGCTGATGGAAAACAAAGCAGAATTCTGCCATCATATAGAAGAAGGAGATTCAGGCTATGAGAAGCTGAGAGATATTTTTTTACAGATACATGAATGCCACACAGAGAAAAAGTCGTATTTCTATGTGAAACTGAAGATGCTGTTTTTTGACTTCTTTTATGAGATGCTGACAGAGCATTATATTATCCCGGTGAGTACGGAGCAGAACAAGAGCCTTGCGGCAGTGAAGGAGGTACTGGATCATATCAGTCTTCATTACCAGGAAAATCTTACTGTTTCGGAACTTTCCGGGCTGTCCAATTACAGTGAATATTATTTTATGAAGCTTTTCCGTCAGTATACGGGAAAAACCCTCGTGGAATATATCAACGATTTCCGTATGGAAAAGGCGAAATACCTTCTGACCCATTCTGATGCGCCTGTGACGGAAATCGCAATGAATGTGGGATTTAACAGTACAAGCTATTTTATTAAGAAGTTTCAGCAGGCAAATGAGATTTCGCCGCATAAATACAGAAAGAGTATGGGAAAAGCCTGAACTTATTTGGGAAGATTTACAGGAAGAAGTTCAGGCAGTCTGGCAAATATCTTGCATATCATGACAGGATTGTTATATTTTTGCAAGCCCATCAGTGATATCCTAATACCATCGAAAACAGAAAAAGACAAATACAGCAGAAGAATGAAAGTCTTATGAATGCGCATCATAAGCCACATTCTACAACTGCAGAGACATATCATAATTCTTTAAGGATCGATGAAAGGAGATCAGAAATGGAAACATTAAGCAAAGTATTTGAAGACAAATATAACAAAAATGTGAAAGACTGTACAAACGAGGAGATCTATCACGGACTTCTCTCCTGGACAAAAGAGCAGCTGAAAGGCCGAGGATATCAGGAAGGCAAGAAAAAGATCTATTATATTTCCGCAGAGTTCCTCATCGGTAAACTTCTCTCAAACAACCTGATCAATCTTGGTGTTTATGATGAAGTTGCAAAATATCTCAAAGAGAACGGCAAAGAGCTTTCCATGATCGAGGAGATCGAGCCGGAACCATCTCTTGGAAATGGCGGACTTGGCCGACTGGCAGCCTGCTTCCTTGATTCCATTGCAACATTAGGTCTTCCAGGTGAAGGAATCGGCCTTAATTATCACCTTGGACTTTTCAAGCAGGAGTTCAAAGATCATCTTCAGTTTGAGACACCGAACCCATGGATCGAGCCGGAGAGCTGGCTGACAGACGCAGGTGTTTCCTACTATGTACCGTTTAAAGGCTTTATGCTGAAATCCACACTGTACGATATTGATGTAGCAGGATATGAGAATAAAGCGATCAAGCTTAGACTTTTTGATATTGATATTGCAGATGAGAGCATTGTGGGCGAGGGAATCTCTTTTGATAAGAAAGATCTGCTTCACAACCTGACACTTTTCCTTTATCCGGATGACAGTGATGATGACGGAAGAAAACTCCGTATTTATCAGCAGTATTTCATGGTAAGCAATGCTGCACAGCTGATCCTGGATGAGGCAGCTGCAAAAGGCTGCAACCTTCATGACCTTGCAGATTACGCAGTGATCCAGATCAATGATACACATCCAAGTATGGTAATTCCGGAGCTGATCCGTCTTCTTACAGAGCGCGGAATCGAATTTGAGGAAGCTTGTGAGATCGTATCTCATGTATGTGCTTACACAAACCATACCATCCTTGCAGAGGCACTTGAGAAATGGCCGATCTCCTATCTGGAG
>CAVBVT010000035.1:0-23069 GCA_963598855.1 Eggerthellaceae bacterium | reverse complement strand
CATATGAAAAATCAGACAAGTCAATATAGCGTTTACTTAATATTCGCTGTACTAGGATTCTGTAAGTGGTAAATATAGCTGTGAGTGGAAGCTCAGAAAAGATGGAACGGTGTATGTAAAGATAGAAATTCCATTTGACTGTAATGCAAAGGTAATCCTGCCTGGAACAGGGAATATACTGGATCTGCAGGCAGGATGTTATGAATATGATTATAAACCGGATCAGGATTATTGTACTCCTTTCAGCAAAAAAGTACCTTATTCAGACTCGAGAAAAATGAAAAGGCAATGAGCATATTGAAAGAGAATGTTCCTGCACTGGCAGAAATGGCGGAGCAGAAAGATCCGGAATGGTGTTTTTATACACTGGAAGAATTATCGGGCATGCATTTTATTAATTATGATCCCCAGAAACTCCAGAAGGCAATGGATGAGATAAGCAGAATTCGACTTTGACTTATTGTAGCTTATTGCATGCGTAACCTCAGGAGCTCCCACCGGGAAGTAACATTAGTCTTGCGGAAGATATTCTGCAGATGTTTCTGCAGGGTATTCTCCCGGATACCGAGGGACTGGGCGATCTCATCATTATTGCGGTACTGATAGATCTGACCAGCGATCTGGAGTTCTCTGGCGGTGAGATGGAATTCGTTTTTCAGCAGGGGCAGGATGTCCGAGAGATCGGTACTTTCAGGCCGTGTGTGTGTGATCTGATAGAGGACTGCATTCAGGTGCATACCGATGGCTTGGAGGAAAAACTGATCCTCACTGGTGAACGAGCCGTCTTTTTCGGTGCGGAACAGGGTGAGGATGCCTAAGAGTTCCTGCTGGTAGACGCTGGCATACTGCATGGAATCGAAGATGTGAAATTTCCGGTAGCAGTGGACATAAAGAGGGGAATTCAGACGCTGCTGATCCTCCAGAAGATCGCTTTCCCGGACGAGGCGTGGCTCTCTGGAGTGAAGAAGCCAGAGCAGGTGATCTTCATCTGCTACCTTCATATATTCGTTTTCTGCTTCGCAGAATGCCTCCGGAATGCAAATTGGGCTTGTGAGCCGGATGGTGTCAGGTTCTGCTGTGGTGTCTCGAAGAAGAATGCTGGCGTAGCTGTAAGGGATTACCATTTTCAGGCGCAGGAGGAACTTGGCCTTGATCTCGTTGAGGCTTGTACAGGAATAGAGATCATAGATCATATCATTTATCATGAGAAAGCTGTTTTTTTCCATGAGGGTTCTCCTTTTCTTGGTGTCAGTAGAGAGCTTCTGAATCGTTATGAGATTAGTATACTATCTTGTATACTTAAAATCAAGTATATATACTTAAAAAGTGTTAATTTAACTCCCGAAATTAAGCATTGTATCAGAACTAGAAAAAGAATAGTATATCAGTATAAAAATAATAAGACGAAACGTACGAGGGTGTATTTATCGCGACAGAGTGATAAATGCGCCGTTTTTTTGTTTCAGAAAAAAAGATATTTTATGCGAAGGGGCATATCCGTTGAGAGGGTATGTCCTTTTTGTGCAGAAAGGGGAGAAAAAATGAACACTGGACTGATTGCAATTATTATTCTTCTGGTTATCATCGTGGGTGCTATCGCAACCAGAAGATGTGTGGAGTTTCTTATCGGAGGATCACTTCTGGCGGCCATATTTATGTATGGGAAGGATTTCCTGCCGCAGTGGTGTACGCTGATCCAGGATGTACTTGCTGAAAATGTCTGGATCGTTCTGGTTTGCGGACTGTTTGGCAGCCTGATTGCACTTCTTCAGGAATCGAAGGGAACCTTTGGCTTCCAGAGACTGGTTTCAAAATTCTGTGATACGGAGAGAAAAACACTCCTTACCACATTTGTAATGGGTATCCTGATCTTTGTAGATGACTACCTGAACGTGCTCTCTATTGGTGTCTGCATGAAGGGTGTCTGCGACAAGCGCAAGATCCCGAGAGAGGCACTGGCTTATATGCTGGATGCAACAGGAGCTCCGGTGTGTGTGCTGCTTCCTTTTTCTACGTGGGCTGTTTTTTATGCGAGCCTTTTTATCGATCAGGCAAGCGTGAAGGCATTGGGATTCAAGACCGGAATGGAGGCTTATATCCATGCGATCCCGTATTGCTTTTATCCGATCATTACGATTGCCATTGTATTTCTCTTCGCACTGGGCGTGATGCCGAAGCTTGGAGCTATGAAAAAGGCTTATCAGCGTGTGGCGGAGACTGGCAAGGTTTACAGTGATGCCAGCAGAAAATATAACCATGATGACAGAAAGGGCTATGAGGAGGATGGAAATATCTGGAATTTTGTAATTCCGATGGGCGTTCTGGTAGCTATTGCCATTGCTACAAGCAATCTTCTTATGGCAGTTGTTGTTTCGTTGCTTGTGTGTTTTGTACTTTATGTTCCGCAGAAGGTAGTTGCACTGGATGACTTCTTTAACCTGGTTGTCCGTGGATTTGCGGATATGCTTCCGATTCTGATCCTTCTTGTTATTGCTTTTGTCCTCCAGAAGGTAACAGAGGGAATGGGAATGACAGATTTTATTATTTCCGTTGCAAAACCGCTTCTCTGGGGTCCGGTTTTCCCAGCGATTGCATTTATCCTGGTTGCGGCACTTACCTTTACTACAGGTTCTCTCTGGGGCATGAGTGCGGTAGTTGCACCGATCGTATTTCCACTTGGAGCAGCTATCAGTGCGAATCCGATTCTGATCATGGCAGCTATTATTTCCGGCGGTGCATTCGGAAGCCATGCCTGCTTTTATACAGATGCAACGCTTCTTTCCTCACAGAGTGCGGGAATTGACAATATGGAGCATGCACTGACGCAGCTTCCGTACGTTATCATAGCGAGTGTACTTACGGTTGTGGGATTTTTGATCTGCGGATTTGTCATGTAGGAGGGCTGGCTTATGGGAAAATTTATTTTAAGAAGCAGAAATGTTTTTACAGGGCTTGAAGATTTCCCAAGACCGGCTGCGATCGCAGTTGAGGATGAAAAGATCCAGGCAGTGCTTCCTTGGAATTATGAGAACGATAAGGACTATGCGGATTGGCCGTTTTATGATCACGGGGAAAAGCTGATCATGTCTTCCTTTCTGGATGCCCATACACATCTTTTTTCCGGGGCGATAAACAGCAGCAGGTATGTATGCTCGGATCTTGGAAAAGGCCGCTCACAGGCGGAATGCGTAAAGATCATAAAGGAATTTGCCGAGGCTCATCCAGATTATAAAAGGATCCGTGGTTCCGGCTGGTTTATCACAAACTGGGGCGATGAGCCGCTTCCGGATAAAAGGCTTCTGGATGAAGCAATTCCTGATCGGCCGGTTTATCTTTTCTGTGCGGACTGCCACAGCATGTGGCTGAATTCCAGGGCACTGGAGGAAGCAGGGATCGATCCGGATCGGAAAATGGATAATGGTGTGAATGTGAAATTCGAAAATGGGGAACTCAGCGGTCTGCTTCTTGAGCCGGCAGCCTGTGAACCGGCACAGGAGAAGTATATGGATTTCACAGAAGAGGAAATGCTGGAGATCCACCGGGATTTCCAGGAGGTGCTGGCGGATTACGGAATTGCAGCTGCAAGTGAGATGTTTGCAGACGATTATACCGAAGATACCATGAAAAAATATGATATCCTGAAAAAGCTGGATGAAGAGGAAGGGCTGAAGGCACAGATATTCTCTTATATGAAGCTTTTCGGATATACTGATTTTTCGAAATATTTCAGATTTAAGAAGCATTTTGATTCCCCTCATTTTCACGTTGCGGGAGTGAAGGGATTTATTGATGGCGTGACGGAGACGTATACGGGGCTTCTTCTGGAACCTTATACGGATAAGCCGGAAACCTGCGGCGAGGGTCTTCCTCTGTGGCCGGAGAAAAAAATGCAGAAGGAGATCATTGCGGCGAACAAGGCCGGTATCCAGGTAAGGCTTCATTGTATTGCAGACGGATCTGTGCGGATGGCACTGGATCTTTTTGAGAAGTCGGCAGAGATAAACGGAAAGCATGGTCTTCGAAATACCATAGAGCATATTGAAAATATCCACCCGGATGATCTGGATCGTTTTGCACAGCTGGATGTGATCCCTTCGGTTCAGCCTTATCATGTGACTCTTGCAGCTAATGGCAAGGTGAACCAGATCGGGGAAAAACGGGCAAGGCTTCAGTGGCCGTTCTGCACATTGGCGGAGCATGGAGGAAAGCTTGCTCTTGGAACTGACTACCCGGTTGTTTCGGCAGATCCTTTTACAACGATCTATGCGGCAGTGACGAGAAGAGATGATGATGGAGAGCTGACCTCCACCAATCCATGGGAAAAGATCTCCATGTCAGATGCGCTGAAGGCTTACACGGCTGGTGCAGCCCGTGTTTATCATGTGGAGGACTCCATGGGTACTCTGGAGCCGGGGAAAATGGCAGATATCATTGTTCTCAGCGGAAATCTTTTTGATGTGAATCAGGAAGAGATCCGGGGGATGAAGGTGGAAGTTAATTATTTTGAAGGTGAAAAAATCAGATAAAAATAAATCAGACAGCAAATAAAGGAGGATATTTATGGAACTTCAGAAAATGTTTATCGATGGTGAATGGGTAGAAGGAAGCACAGGAAGATCAGTTCCTACATTAAATCCGGCAAATGGCCAGGTTCTTGCCATGGTGACAGAAGGAAATGAGAAGGATGTGGACAAGGCGGTTGCAGCAGCGAAAAAATCCTTCTATGTGACAAGGGAATGGCGTGACATGGATTCCCAGACAAGAGCGGATATCCTTCTTCAGATCGCAGATGCCATTGATGCAGAAAAAGAGGAGTTTGCGAAGCTGGACTGCATGGATCACGGAAAACCGTTAAGAGAGGCAGAAGCAGATGTGGATGATGCAGTCCACTGCTTCCGTTATTATGCAGGAATCCTGAAAATGCCTCATGGCGGTGCTTATGAAGTAAATGAAGGCTTCGGAAAAATGCACTCCTATACGATCCATGAGCCTGTGGGTGTCTGCGGACTGATCACTCCCTGGAATTATCCGCTGCTGATGGGTGTATGGAAGCTGGCTCCGGCACTGGCAGCAGGAAATAGTGTGGTATTTAAGCCGAGTTCCAACTGCGTGCTTTCCTGCGTGAAGCTGTTTGAAATTTTTGAGAAGATCGGAATGCCGAAGGGCAGTGTGAACCTGATCCTGGGTCCTGGCGGAATCACAGGAAACCGTATCGCAGAGAGCAAAGATGTAGATATGGTTACATTTACAGGAAGTACAGAGGTTGGACAGAGTATCATGCGTGCGGCAGCAGGCAATGTGAAAAAAATCGGCCTTGAGCTTGGCGGCAAGTCACCGAATGTGATCTTTGCGGATGCGGATCTGGACGGAGCAGTGGAATGGGCTATGATCGGTATTTTCCTGAATCAGGGTGAGATATGTTCAGCTGGTTCCAGAATCATCATTGAGGAAAGTATTAAGGATGAATTTGTGAAACGTCTTGCGAAAAAGGCAAATGCCATCACGATCGGTAATCCGATGGAGAATCCGGATATGGGTCCGCTGGTTTCTGAAAGCCATATGAACAAAGTTCTTGGATATATTAAAAAAGGTGTTGAGGAAGGAGCAACTCTTGTGTGTGGCGGCGAGCGTTATACAGAAGGGGAATGCGCGAAGGGATATTATGTAAGACCGACCGTGTTTGATAATTGTACTCCTGATATGACTATCGTCCGTGAGGAGATTTTCGGGCCGGTTGTGACCATCCAGACCTTCAAAACAGAGCAGGAAGCTATTGACATGGCCAATGATACGGAGTATGGTCTTGCTGGAGCAGTATTTACCGGCGATGGTTCCAGAGCTCTTCGTGTGATCAAGGAGATCCGTGCAGGTATTACCTGGATCAACTGCTATAACCCGACATTTAACGAGGCTCCGTGGGGCGGTTACAAAAAGTCCGGAATTGGCCGTGACCTCGGTGTTCAGGGACTTGAGGAGTATCAGGAGATCAAACAGATTAATATTAACCTGAATCCGGGAATCGTTGGCTGGTATGAACATTAAATATAAGGATAAAGCGGAATGAAAACGTCCGCTTTATCGTTTTTTGGGACATATCAGAAGGATCTGTTCCTTAAGCTGGAGGAAATCATATGGGAAAAAGTAGATATGTAGTTACGATCACCAGGCAGTTTGGCAGCATGGGTCGTCCCATTGCGAAAAAAATGGCCGAGAAGCTTGGGATCGAATATTATGATAGGGATATTGTGGATCAGGCGGCAAAGAAGCTGAATCTTCCTGTGTCTGTGGTGGATGAAGAGGAGGAAACGGCAAAGAAGGTTACAGCCAGCCCATTTACAAGAATGATGTTTCCGCTTGGAAAGGGAACCAGCAATACGCAGGACAAGATTTTTGAGGCACAGCAGAATATCATTAAATTCCTTGCAGAAAAAGAGACCTGTATTATTGTTGGAAGGTGTGCGGATTTCACACTTGAAGAGATGGAAAATGCAATGCATATTTATATTTATGCACCTTATGAAGAACGTGTGGAGCATTGCGTAAAGGATCTGAATATCGAAGTTGAGGAAGCCAGAAGGATGATCGTAGCGGTTGATGAGGCTCGTGATTCCTATCATATGCAGTATGCGGGATATCTGCCGGATGACAAGAACCATAAAAGTATTCTTGTGGACAGCAGCTTCCTTGGAGTGGAAGGTACAGCGGATTTTCTGGTGGATGCGGTGAAAAGGAAATTTCAGTTATAGAACAGAAGGGACTTGATGATTTATGCGGAAAGTAACTGTAGCGGCTACGCAGATGGCGTGTAGCTGGGATCGGGAGGAAACTCTTGCAAAGGCGGAAAAGCTGGTGCGGGAGGCAGCTGCGAAGGGTGCGGATATCATTCTTCTGCAGGAGCTTTTTGAGACACCGTATTTTTGCCAGAGACATGATTTTGAATATATGGAGCTTGCCACAACGCTGGAGGAGAATCCGGCTGTGAAGCGTTTTCAGCAGGTGGCAAAGGAACTGGACGTTGTGATCCCGGTAAGCTTTTTTGAGCGTGCGGGAAATGCGGCTTTTAATTCCATTGCGATCATTGATGCGGATGGTACGGTTCTTGGAAAATACAGAAAGACGCATATTCCGGATGGGATGCCTTATGCAGAGAAATTTTTCTTTACTCCAGGCGATACCGGATTTAAAGTGTGGAAAACGAAGTATGGCACCATTGGTGTGGGAATCTGCTGGGATCAGTGGTTTCCGGAAGCTGCCAGATGTATGGCACTTATGGGTGCGGAGATTCTGTTTTATCCGACTGCGATTGGCAGTGAGCCGGTTCTTCAGACGGATTCCAAACCGCATTGGCAGAGGTGTATGCAGGGTCATGCGGCCGCAAATATTATGCCTGTGATCGCGTCAAACAGGATCGGACATGAGGTGCAGAAGGATTCAGAGATGACTTTTTATGGTTCTTCGTTTATTGCGGATGAGACTGGAGGACTGGTGGCTGAGGCTGACAGAGAGACGGAAGGTGTGATCACTGCGGAGTTTGATCTGGATGCGATTGCACAGAAGAGACGGGAGTGGGGTGTTTTCCGGGATCGAAGACCGGAGATGTATGGCACACTTCTGACACATGGATGTTAAAAATTATAAAGAGCTTTTGTGAAATACGAAGCGAAATGAGGAGGATAAAAATATGCAGGAACTGATGATCAGACCGACAGTTTACAGCTTTGATAACTGTCAGCAGTTTGCAGAGGAATTTAAAATCGGAGAGGGAGATCTTCTGTTTACAAACAGGAGGATTTTTAAGAAATCCTTTGAGCCGCTGGGGCTGAAGTGTGATGTGATCTTCCGTGAGGATTATGGTAAGGGAGAGCCTACGGATGTCATGGCAGATGCGATCTGGAAGGACGTGCCGAAGGATGCGAAGAGGGTGATCTCCATCGGAGGCGGAAGTATCCTGGATCTTTCCAAGCTGTTTGCCCTGGAGAATGTTTCTCCTGTTACAGATCTTTACGATGGAAAGCTTCCTGTTGTGAAGAATAAGGAGCTGGTGCTTGTTCCGACTACTTGTGGTACAGGCTCTGAGGTGACAAATATTTCCATTCTTGCCCTGACAACGAAGGGTACAAAGAAGGGACTTGCTGTAGATGAGCTTTATGCGGATGCGGCTGTTCTGATCCCGGAGCTTCTGGAGGATCTGCCGTTCCAGTTTTTTGCGACCAGTTCCATTGATGCGCTGGTGCATTCCGTGGAGTCCAGTCTTTCTCCTAAGGGCAATGAGACTACCAGGATGTTCGGATATAAAGCGATCGAGATGATCCTGAAGGGATATATGGAGATCAGGGATCATGGCCAGGAGGCAAGGATTCCGCTGATGAAGGATTTTCTGATGGCTGCCAATTATGCGGGAATTGCTTTTGGTAATGCCGGATGTGCGGCTGTGCATGCGTTGAGTTATCCGCTGGGAGCTAAGTATCACGTTGCACATGGTGAGTCCAATTATGCGATGTTCACTGGTGTGCTCAATAACTATATGGAGATTAAAAACGATGGAGAGATCGCACGGTTGAATAAATTTATGGCTGATATTCTCGGCTGTGATGTAGCGGTTGTTTATGAGGAGCTGGAGAAGCTTCTGAACGTGATGATTCCGAAGAAAGCACTGCATGAGTATGGAGTGTCTGAGACTGAGCTTGAGGAATTTACAGATTCTGTGCTGGAGAACCAGGGCAGACTGATGGCAAATAACTTCGTGAAGCTGGATCGGGAGAGGGTTTATAAGATTTATAAGGAATGCTTCTGATTCTTTTTCTGGATTTGGATTTTTGCGAACGGGTCGGTGTGGGTGCCGGCCTGTTCTTTTTATACGGAAAACCGCTTGATCAGTGTGGTGGATACCTCAATTTTTACGGAATGAGGTACTGGGGTTTTGATTTCGCGGATAAGCTGGGATGCGGCTGTCTGGCCCATAAATTTCCGGGGGACATCGATGGTGGTGAGGGCGGGGTCGATGACTCTGCCTTCGGAAATGTTGTCGAATCCTGCAATGGCGATGTCCTCGGGGATTTTGAAGCCGCGGAGCTTCAGGGCTTTCATGGCTCCGATGGCGATGAGATCATTGTCTGCGAAGTAGGCTCCGGCAAGTGGGGTTCCGCTGTCTATGATCTCCAGCATATCGGAGAATGCTCCCTCAATAGATGGGGAGAGCTCATGAACAATGGATTTTGCGGTGGACATTCCATGTTCGCGGACTGCACGGTGAAAACCGTGGGTTCGTTCACGGAAGTTTGTGATCTTGTAGGAGGAGCAAAGGTGTCCTGGCTGGCGGCCGCAGCGGTCAATAAGATAACTGGTGGCCAGGTAAGCCCCCTGGGCATTGTTGCTCAGTACACAGCTGCAGTCAGCAGAATCGAAATAGGAATCCAGAAGAACTACAGGAACTGACAGCTGAAGAAATTCTCTGCATACAGAAGCAGAAACTTCTGTACCAAGGAGAATAACACCTGCGCACTGGGAAATGCGAAGCTCCTCGATATATTTTTGGAGATCATCTGCTTTTTCATAAAGCTGGAAGGTTTTCAGGTGGTAGCCGTTTCTGCGGCATTCCTGTTCAATTCCTTCAGTGAGTTCTGAGAAGATAGGGGTATAATTTAAGATCGCGTTGTGGGCCCGACAGATGATGCAGTAGATGTCTCCGGTCACATTTTTTTTCATGGAAAGTCGGCTGAAATCGTAGCCGGCTTTTTCTGCTTCCCGGATAACAAGAGCGCGGGTTTCTGTGCTGACACCAGGTTTTCCGTTCAAGGCCATGGAGACGGCGGTGGCGGAAAGGTTCAGTCTTGCGGCAAGTTCTTTTGCGGTGATCCCCATATATAAATTCCTCCAATCTT
Organism: Eggerthellaceae bacterium; assembly: GCA_963598855.1. Classification (GTDB taxonomy): domain Bacteria; phylum Bacillota; class Clostridia; order Lachnospirales; family Lachnospiraceae; genus Blautia_A. The sequence continues at coordinate 13,188 of CAVBVT010000035.1, read as the reverse complement.
GTAAAGTAAAAACTTAAGCAATTGTTTTAATTATAAGTTTTTTTTTCTGCACTTACAATGATAAAGTGAAAAATAAAGTAGAAATCACTTTATTTTTTGTAGAAATAAAGTGATTATCAAGATATTATACAGATAACAAAGAGGAACATAAAAAACAAATCACATATAAACAAGTAAAATCGAAAACATGGATTCATGAAAGGAGTTCAAACATGGATAAGATCAAAATTGGTTACGCACCAACCAGAAGAAGTATTTTCAGCGCACCGGATGCAGTAAAATATCGTGGACTTACTGCTAAGAGACTTGAGGAGCTTGGCGTTGATTTCGTAGATATCACAGACATTAACGATGAGGGACTTCTCTACAACGATGAGGGACTGGAGAAGATCATCGCTAAATTCAAAAAAGAGAAAGTTGACGGACTTTTCCTTCCGCACTGCAACTTCGGTACAGAGTATGAGTGTGCAAGACTTGCAAAGGCTCTTGATGTTCCGGTTCTTCTCTGGGGACCGCTGGATGAGAGACCAGAGCCAGACGGAACAAGACTTCGTGATACTCAGTGCGGACTTTTTGCAACAGGTAAAGTTTTAAGAAGATTCCGTGTTCCGTTTACATACATGACAAACTGCAGACTGAATGACCCGGTATTCGAAAGAGGAATCAAAGATTTCCTTGCTGTCTGTAATGTAGTTAAAACATTCAAAAATATCCGTATCCTTCAGATCTCTACAAGACCGTTCGACTTCTGGACAACCATGTGCAATGAGGGTGAGCTTCTTGAGAAATTCAACATCCAGCTTGCACCGATCCCGATGCCGGAGCTTACTGATGAAGTAAAGAAAGCAAAAGCAGAGCAGACAGAGGTTCAGGAAGTTATGCAGTACTGCCGTGACAACATGGAGATCTGCATCAAAGAGGACGAGCTTGAGAACGTAGCAGCTCTTAAAGTTGCCATGAAACATCTGGCAGAGAAATACGGCTGCAAAGCAATCGCGATCCAGTGCTGGAACCAGCTTCAGAGCGAGCTTGGAGTTATGCCATGTGCAGCAAACTCCCTGTTAAATGACGAGGGAATCCCGACTGTATGTGAGACAGATATCCATGGTGCGATCACAGCACTTATGGTTGAGGCAGCAGGCATGGGCGAGACAAGAAGCTTCTTCGCTGACTGGACTATCCGTCATCCTGACGTAGAGAACGGCGAACTTCTTCAGCACTGCGGACCATGGCCGATCTCCATTGCAAAAGAAACACCGAAGCTTACTTATCCGCTGGCATTTGAGCATCCGGGAAGCATCACAGCAGAGGCAAAACACGGCGATGTTTCTCTGGTACGTTTTGACGGAGACAACGGCGAGTATTCCCTTCTTCTTGGAAACGCAAAAGGTATCGACGGACCGAAAGGTATGGGAACTTACCTCTGGGTTGAGGTTGAGAACATCAAACGTCTTGAGGCTAAACTGGTTGAGGGACCATACATCCATCACTGTGTTGGTATCCACAAGAACGTTGTTCCGGTACTTTACGAGGCATGCAAATATATCGGCGTAACACCAGATCTGTACGACCCGATCGAGGAAGATGTTAAGGCTTATCTTCGCGGAGAATGATATAAATAAAAAACAGTGGCATGTTTTTCCCGGTCAGGGGAAAGCACCTGCATAAAGGAAAAACATGCGCGAAGCTGTGAGACATATAAACTGAAATAAAGAAAGGACAGGAATCAGCATGGATTTTAGAGAATTAAGCAAACTTGCGTATGATCTCAGAAAAGACACAGTAGATATGATCGTTGCCGGTAAAGGCGGACATATCGGTGGTGATATGAGTGTTATGGAGACTCTGGTTACACTGTATTTTGACCAGATGAATATTTCTCCGGAGAATATGGATGATCCGGACAGAGACCTTTTCGTTATGAGTAAAGGACATTCTGTAGAAGCTTACTATGCAGTACTTGCAAAGAAAGGCTTCCTTGATATCAAAGAAGTAAACGAGAAATTCAGCAAATTCGGAACACAATATATCGGACATCCGAACAACAAACTTCCGGGAATCGAGATGAACTCCGGTTCTCTGGGACATGGACTTCCGGTTTGCGTAGGTATGGCACTTGCAGGAAAAATGAACAAGAAAAACTACCGTGTATATACAGTAATGGGTGACGGTGAGCTTGCAGAGGGTTCTGTATGGGAAGCAGCTATGGCAGGACATCAGTACAAACTGGATAACCTCTGTGCGATCGTTGACCGTAACAGACTTCAGATCTCCGGAAATACAGAGGACGTTATGGGACATGACGATCTTCATGAGAGATTCAAAAGCTTTGGATGGCATGTGATCGATGTTGCTGATGGAAACAGCATCGAGCAGCTTCACGCAGCATTCGAGGAAGCAAAACAGACAAAAGGCCAGCCGACAGTCCTGATCGCAAATACTGTTAAAGGTAAAGGTTCCGCAGTTATGGAAGACAAAGCTGCTTGGCATCATCACGTACCGAGCCAGGAAGAGTATGAGCAGATCATGAAAGATTTTGAAGAGAGAAAGGAGCAGCTGTAATTATGAATAAGATTCCAAACCGTAAAGCAATTTGTGACGTACTTTTAAAAGAAGCGGAAACCGATAAAGATATCGTTGTTCTCTGCAGTGACTCCAGAGGATCTGCATCTCTGGCACCTTTTGCAGACGCATACCCGGAGCAGTTTGTTGAGATGGGAATCGCTGAGCAGGATCTTGTCAGCGTATCCGCAGGTCTTGCACACTGTGGCAAAAAAGCTTTTGCAGCTTCTCCTGCATGCTTCCTTTCCACAAGAAGCTATGAGCAGTGTAAGATCGATGTTGCATACTCCAACACAAATGTAAAACTTATCGGAATCAGTGGCGGAATCAGTTACGGTGCTCTTGGAATGAGCCATCATTCCGCACAGGATATCGCAGCTATGTCCGCAATCCCGAACATGAGAGTTTATCTTCCAAGTGACCGTTTCCAGACTGCAAAACTGGTTGAGGCACTTCTGAAAGATGAGAAACCGGCATACATCCGTGTAGGAAGAAACCCGGTTGAGGATATTTACACAGAGGATAACTGCCCGTTCGAAATGGACAAGGCAACTGTCCTTACAGAGGGTACAGATGCAGCGATCATCGCATGCGGCGAGATGGTACGTCCGGCTTACGAGGCTGCCAAACTTCTTGAGAAAGACGGCATCCACGCAACAGTTGTTGATATGTACTGCGTAAAACCTCTGGACAAAGACGCGATCGTAAAAGCAGCATCCAATGCAAAAGTTGTTGTAACTGCTGAGGAGCATGCACCATTCGGCGGACTTGGTTCTATGGTAAGCCAGGTTGTCGGCGCTGAGTGCCCGCGTAAAGTTCTGAATATTGCACTTCCGGATGCACCGGTTGTAAGCGGAACTTCCCAGGAAGTATTTGACTACTATGGAATGAATGCAGAAGGAATTGCAAAAACTGTAAAAGACGCGCTGAAATAAGGGGAAAACTATGGAAAAAAAATATGTTCTTGCGGTTGATCAGAGTACCCAGGGAACAAAAGCGATCCTGTTCGATGTGAACGGTGATCTGGTCTGCAGAGCAGACCTTCCTCACAGACAGCTGATCAACGAAAAAGGATGGGTTTCCCATGATCTTTCCGAGATCTATAGTAATACGATCCAGGTTGTAAAGAACCTTGTAGAGAAAGCCGGAATCCAGAAAGAAGAGATCGCGTGTCTTGGAATCAGCAATCAGAGAGAGACATCCGCAGCGTGGAGCCGCAGCACAGGCGAGCCTCTGGCACCTGCCATTGTATGGCAGTGCTCCAGAGCTTCCGAGATCTGTGAGCGTATCAAAACAAACGTGATGATCGATCCTGACCGTGAGCAGAAGAAAAACGGCGGTGTTGCTGAGATCATCCGCCAGAAGACAGGAATGCACCTTTCCCCGTATTTCCCGGCAGCGAAATTCGCATGGCTTCAGGAGAACGTAGAAGAGGTAAAACAGGCAAAAAGAGACAACGATCTTTGCCTGGGAACGATTGATACCTGGCTTCTGTTTAAACTGACAAAAGGCGAGGTTTATGCAACGGATTATTCCAACGCATCCAGAACCCAGCTTTTCAATATCCATAACCTGAAATGGGATAAAGAGATCTGCACCTGGTTCGGCATCAATGCAGATATGCTTCCGCAAGTATGCGATTCCAGCATGCAGTATGGAACAACTGATTTTGAGGGATATTTCCAGACTCCGATCCCAATTTGCGGTGTAATCGGAGATTCCCAGGGAGCTCTGTTCGGACAGGGCTGTATCGAAAAGGGAATGGTCAAGGCTACATACGGAACAGGTTCCTCTGTTATGATGAATGCAGGAACAGAACCGATCATGTCAGATCTTGGTCTTGTAACTTCTCTTGCATGGGGCCTTAATGGCAAAGTTACCTATGTATTGGAAGGAAATATCAACTACACAGGCGCAGTTATCACATGGCTGAAAGATGACATGGGACTGATCACTTCTCCAGGTGAGACTCAGGAAATGTCAGAGCAGGCAAACAAAAATGATACTACGTATCTGGTTCCTGCATTTTCCGGCCTGGGAGCACCTTACTGGAAATCCGATGCAAAAGCCATTATTTATGGAATGAGCAGAACAACCGGAAAGAAAGAAGTCGTAAAAGCAGCTCTGGAGTCCATCGCATATCAGATCACAGATATTGTTGAGATGATGAAGGCAGAAGATGGAATGACTGTAAAAGAGCTCTGCGTAGACGGCGGCCCTACAAGAAACCAGTACCTGATGAAATTCCAGAGTGATATCCTGGGAACAACTGTAAGCCTACCGAGATGCGAGGAATCTTCCGCATTCGGAGCAGGCCTGATGGCTGGATTAAGCTGCGGACTTTATAAGATGGAGAGCATTTTTGAGGTGAAAAACCGCAATCAGTTTATTCCATCTATGAATTCCAAAGAAAGAGAGCAGAAATACAGCGGATGGAAAAACGCTGTAGAGAAAGTTCTTGTATAAGCATAAAAAATTTCTCAATATAAAAATGGGAGTTTCGGGCAGCGGCATTTGCTTGACCCCATGTGTATGTCAGATTATAATAAAATAACAGGCGTTTCCAATGCGCTCCAGATGCAGAGGAAATGACGGAAAGCCGGTCTTTGCTAATAGATGCCGGAGAGAATGTGAGGATCACAGCCTGGTCTGAGGATCGGGTGCCGGAGGCTATGGAACTTGAGGGGCATACTTTTGCAGTGGCATCCGGAGATGATGTATGATTCTTCGGAGCAGCTGAAGCTTCTTAAGGCATTTGTGGAGGTAGCAGGGAAGGAGACAACAGCATGAATATTTGTATATATGGAGCATCCAGCGCAGAGCTGAAAAAGGTTTATTATGAGAAGACAGAGGAACTGGGACGGCTGATGGGAAAGCGTGGCCATGGTCTTGTTTTCGGCGGCGGAAAAGAAGGTCTGATGGGGGCAGCAGCCCGGGGTGTTGACAGAGAGAAAGGCTATATCCTTGGGATCGCACCGAGATTTTTTGACCAGCCGGGAGTGCTGTATGAGCATTGTACAGAGTTTATTTTTACTGAGAATATGAGGGAAAGAAAGCATCTGCTGGAAAGCCGCTCCGATGCAACTATTGTGGTACCTGGGGGGATTGGTACTTATGAGGAGTTTTTTGAGATTCTGACATTGAAGAGTCTGGGGCGGATCGACCGGCCGATCGTTCTTTATAATATTCAGGGGTATTACAACAGCATGAGGGCACTTCTGGAATATACGGCCGGGGAGAAATTCATGTCCAGAGATGTTGTGGATATGTGCCGGTTTATGAAAGATCCGGAGGAGATCCTGGATTATATTGAGAATTACCGGAATTATGGGGGAAAGTTGTAAAAAGAGTTGTAAGAATAATGAAAAAGACGCGGTCCTTTATCGGATGATAAAGAAGTACGCGTCTTTTTTTGTATGATATTAGGGGATTCTTATGGGTTTGTGCGTGTTTGCAGTTGATTACTCGTAATTTTTATGTCTTTTGAAGAAATCTTTTGTTTCTTTTACAACCACACCGCTCAGTGCGAGAAGAGCGATCAGGTTCGGGAACGCCATCAGGGCGTTGAAGATATCTGCGATGTTCCATACAGCTGCTACTGTCATGTATGGTCCGATGAATACGCAGATGATATACAGCCAGCGGTAAGTTTTTACTGCGGCTTTGTTTCTGTTGAAGAGGTATTCCAGACATCTTTCACCGTAGTAATCCCATCCGAGGATCGTTGTAAATGCGAAGAATACCAGGCACAGCATCAGTGAGAAGGATGCTACAACCGGCGGGAAAGGAAGTCCTTTCTGGAAAGCGGCTGTTGTGATGGCAACACCTTCAAGACCTGTGTTCCATGTCTCTGTGATGACGATGGAAAGACCTGTCATGGTACAGATCACGATCGTATCGATAAAAGTACCTGTCATGGATACAAGACCCTGACGTACCGGTTCTTTTGTCTGAGCTGCAGCAGCTGCGATCGGAGCACTACCAAGACCGGACTCATTGGAGAAGATACCGCGGGCGATACCTTTCTGCATAGCTACGACCATGGTTCCCATTGCGCCGCCTGCAAGTGCGCTTCCTGTGAAAGCGGATTTTACGATGGTTACGATCGCTGCAGGAACTGCTGTGATGTTTGTGATGATGATGATCAGTGCAAGTGCTACATAGAGAACTGCCATGAACGGTACAACGACCTGGGATACTTTTGCAATTCTCTGGATTCCGCCAAGTACTACAAGACCTACACAGAGGGTAAGTACCAGACATGCGATTACCGTTGACCAGGAATATGTATTTCCGAAAAGTGCTACGGTGTGTGCTTTATCCGGGTCAAAGAAGTTGGTGACTGCAGATGCGATACCGTTTACCTGAGTGAAAGTTCCGATACCGAAAAGTCCAACACCTGCTCCGAAAAATGCGAAGATCTTGGCAAGCCATCTCCACTGCTTACCCATACCGTTTTCGATGTAATAGAATGGGCCGCCGAGAACGTGGCCCTCCTCATCAATAGTACGATATTTGATGGCGAGAAGTCCTTCGGCATATTTGGTTGCCATTCCGAAGAATGCGGCTACGATCATCCAGAAAAGTGCTCCAGGTCCGCCGGCTGCGATAGCAGTTGCGACACCTACGATATTTCCGGTTCCGATGGTTGCTGAAAGCGCAGTACACAGAGCTCCGAAGCTTGTGACCTCACCATCACCGCCTTCTTCATTTTTCACCATGAATTTCAGTGCTTTTCCGAGATGCCTTACCTGTAAAAGGCCTAACCGAGCGGTTAACAGAATTCCTGTGAACAGGATCAGAATGATCAGCGGAAGTCCCCAAACGACTCCGTCAAACCATGTGATAAAGTTGTTGATTTGTGTAAACATTACTCTTTCCTCCATCCTTTTGCCTGAGAGATTTACAGCTTTGTGTGCTGCGTACACCTTCGGCGCTCTTCTTTTCTGAAGAGACTCTCCTGAGTTTTTTTATTTTTGAATGATGCCGCGACCTTTTTGTGTACGGTAGTGACGGTCATTCGTTTTGTGTAGAAACACACTGTAACACAGAGTATCACATGAATTGACGGATTTCAATGGGTTTTATTAAAAAAATTCCATTTATTATAAATATTAATCGACATATAATTGGATTCTTTATTTTTCTATCAGCGGATGTTCCTTGTAATACATGCGGGTGAAATGCAGAAATGTCAGCATATCGCCGCTGATGTATTTACTTTTTTTCCATACCATGCCGATCTTTATGCGGACAGGCGGATCGAGTGGGATACCGATAATATTGGAAGCGGAAAATTTATCGGTCATGCTGGAATAGAGAAAACAGCCGTATTTTCCGGTTTTTACAAACTGCAAAGTGGTGTAGATCTGGCTGCTCCGCATAACGATATTGGGCTTGTAGCCATCCATCTCAAAACGTATTTTCAGGATCTGGTTCTGGACGGAATCTGCGTTGAAGAAGATCAGCTGTTCTTTTGACATTTCTTTTGTTGTGACAGATTTTTTTGCTGCCAGTTTGTGGTCATTGCTTACGCAGAAAACTACCTGGTCGTTGGCCAGGACAGCATTGTGGAATTTATCAATATTATACTGTTCCATATTGACCAGAGCTACATCCAGGGTGTCATCCTGTACCAGATTGCAGGCACGGACAGATCCATATTCTTCCAGAACTACGGCGATCTCCGGGTGCTTTTCGTGAAATGCTGTAAGCAGTTCCGGAAAAAATACAGTGCTCAGCATAGGAGGGATTCCGATGCGAAGAGGGGGTTTTACCCTGGACATGCTGGAGTAGTCAGCCTGAAGTTCATTACAATATTGAAGAATATAGGTAGCTTTTTTGTAGAAGGATTCCCCCTCCTGGGTCAGACTCAGCTGATTTCCCTTTCTGGAAAAAAGACTGATCCCGAATTCAATCTCCAGATCGCGGATGGCCATGGAAATGGTGGGCTGTGTCACATATAATTCTTCGGCTGCTTTTGTGAGGCTGTGGCAGCGGCTGGCTGTGCAGAAATAGCGTAGTTGGTTCAGTGTCATAATATACCTTCTCTCCGTGTATGATCAGATGAAATTTCAACAGATTTCTCTGACTTTTATAGAAATAAATTCGAGACAGAACATACTTTTTGGAGCTGACTGTCATTATAAAGATACCATGGAGATGTGAAAAATTCCATATTCATTTAAGAATGAGAAAGTTTTATAGAAATAATGCATAAAAATTATCATTAAAATTTGAGAGTATAAAAATTTTTTATGTGGATATGTGTTTCATTAATTTGTTTTTTTATATGTACACCGGTTATAATGGAATCATCAAAAGAAACGTGTACGGCCGATACTTTTCAGGAAAAAACCAAAACTTAATGGAAGGAGAGTACAGAAATGTCTCAGACAACTATCACATTGCTGTTTCTTGTGTTTACCATTATCAGTTTCATCCTTGAAAAAATTCCTCTTGGTCTGACGGCTTCGATCTGTGCAATCGGCCTGACCCTTACAGGAGTTGTGGATGCGACAACAACGTTTTCACAGTATGTAAACAGTAACGTAATCCTTTGCGTTGGCATGTTTGTAGTAGGCCAGGCATTGTTTGAAACAGGAATGGCAAATAAGATCGGAGGACTGGTCACAAAATTTGCCAGAACAGAAAAAACATTGATTATTGCAATCATGGTAATTGTAGGTGTAATGTCCGGATTCTTATCCAACACAGGTACCGCAGCAGTTCTGATCCCGGTAGTCTGTGGAATTGCCGATGAGTCCGGTTATTCCAGAAGCCGCCTTCTGATGCCGCTTGTATTTGCAGCAGCACTTGGAGGAAACCTTTCCATTATCGGTGCGCCTGGAAACCTGATGGGTGTGAATGCACTTCAGGAGATGGGGCTTTCCACAAGCTTCTTTATGTATGCACCGGTTGGAATTCCAATGCTTGTCCTTGGAATCCTCTACTTTGTTTTTATCGGATACAGGCTTCTTCCGGACAAAAAAAATATAGCAGGTGCGGAGCTTGAAGAGCAGCAGGATTTCAGTCTGGTGCCGAGGTGGAAACAGCTGATTTCCCTGGTTGTTCTGACTCTTGTGATCCTTGCGATGATCTTTGAAGATAAGATCGGCATTAATATTGAGGTTTCTGCCTGTATAGGAGCTATCGTTCTGGTACTGACAGGCGTTATTTCTGAGAAAGAAGCACTGAAGTCTATTGACCTGAAAGTTGTATTGCTTTTCGGCGGTTCCCTGACACTTGCAAAGGCACTGGATACAACCGGAGCCGGAGAGCTGATCGCAGACAAAATCGTGGGACTTCTTGGTTCCAATCCGAGTCCGATCCTGCTTCTGCTGGTGATCTTTATTGTAACCTGTGCGCTGACAAACTTTATGTCAAATACAGCGACTACAGCATTGATGCTCCCCATCGCGGTATCGCTGGCAAACAACCTTGGGGCAGATCCGAGAGCTGTTGTTATCGCAACGGTTATCGCAGGCTCCTGTGCATACGCAACACCGATCGGTATGCCGGCAAACACCATGGTAGTTGGTCTTGGAGGATACAAATTCAAAGACTACGTAAAATCCGGTCTGCCGCTGATCCTGGTATCCTTCGGGATCTGTATGATCCTGTTACCGATCCTGTTCCCGTTCTATCCGTAAAAGGATAAAGGGAGAAACTTTTGATCAATTAAGTTAATTCCCTCTGCACCTATCATAAGGCGTGGGGGAAGAAATAAAAAAGCCAATAAATAAACCAAAAAGCCATCTTAACCATTAATCAGCCAAATTAATGATGAAACAACCAACCAAATTTATGTAAACCTATGTAACTAAAAAACATTAAACCATCGAACCATATCAGGAGGTAAATCATGACTAAGGAAAATGGAGTTAAAGTATTAACAGACATGGTAGCAGATTTTGTTGCCCATATTGGAAAAAAATTACCGGATGACGTAGTTAAGAAACTGGAAGAGCTTGGTTCTCAGGAAACAGCTGCACTTCCAAAAGTTCTCTATGAGACAATGACAAAGAATCAGGGGCTTGCTGTAGAGCTGAACCGCCCAAGCTGTCAGGATACAGGTGTTCTTCAGTTCTGGCTGAAATGCGGAACAAATTTCCCGTATATCAATGAGCTGGAAGCACTTCTGAAAGATGCCGTTGTTCAGGCTACTTTTGCAGCACCGTTAAGACATAATTCCGTTCAGACTTTTGATGAGTATAACACAAAGAAAAACGTTGGTAAAGGAACTCCGACTGTATGGTGGGATATTGTTCCGAACAGTGATAAATGTGAGATCTACGCATACATGGCAGGCGGCGGATGTACCCTTCCTGGAAAAGCAATGGTCCTGATGCCAGGTGCAGGATATGAGGGTGTTACAGATTTCGTTCTGGATCAGATGACAACTTATGGACTGAATGCGTGTCCTCCGCTTCTTGTTGGTGTTGGTGTAGGAACATCTGTAGAGACAGCTGCCCTGAATTCCAAGAAAGCGCTGATGCGTCCGATCGGTTCTCACAATGACAACGCAAACGCAGCAAAAATGGAGAAGCTTCTTGAGGACGGTATCAATGCGATCGGCCTTGGACCGCAGGGTATGGGCGGAAAGTATTCCGTAATGGGTGTAAACATTGAGAATACCGCGCGTCATCCATCTACCATCGGTGTTGCAGTAAACGTTGGATGCTGGTCTCACCGTCGTGGACATCTGGTTGTAAATCCGGATCTTACAGTAACCTGTGATACTCATTCCACATGGAAATTTAATGCTTAATATAAACGGAGGGAAAAATCATGATCGAAATCAGAGGAGATAAAAAAGTTCTTATTACACCTATAAGCGCAGAAGACCTGGCTGATATCAAAATCGGCGATATTGTATGGCTGGACGGAGATCTGATGACCTGCCGTGACGTTGCTCACCGCCGTCTGGTTGAGTATGGAAGAGAGCTTCCGTATGATATCCGCAACAAAGCGATTTTCCATGCCGGCCCGATCGTTCGTAAGATCGAGGGTACAGAGGATGATTACGAGATGGTTTCTGTAGGACCGACAACTTCCATGCGTATGGAGAAGTTCGAGTATGAGTTTACAAAACTGACTGGTGTCAGAGTGATCGTTGGTAAAGGCGGTATGGGCCCGAATACTGAGCGTGCTTGTAAAGAGTTCGGTGCTATCCACTGTGTTTTCCCGGCTGGATGTGCAGTTGTGGCTGCTACAGAGGTTGAGAAGATCGTTGAGCATCACTGGGATGAGCTCGGTATGCCTGAGACTTTATGGTGCAATAAAGTTAAGGAGTTTGGTCCGCTGATCGTATCTATCGATGCTCATGGCCGTAACCTGTTTGAGGAGAACAAGGTTGTATTTAATGAGCGTAAAGAGGCTGCTAAGCAGGCGATTTATCCTGAGGTTAAGTTCATTAAATAATATTGAATATTGGAAAAAGTTTTCGGGATATCTGAGATCGTGGGGCTCTGCCATGAGGGCTTCGGGATTGAATGGTGATTGTGAAATTGAATTAACGGTGTGATATGAAAGAGAGGGATGTCCGGTGGATCATATAATGTGGTCTGCCGGATGTCTTTTTTTGTTGTTTTTTGTTGCCTTTTTGGGGTTTTTGTGTTTTACAGGGATGGTGGGGTGTGATAGAATATAAGAGCTGTGGCAGGGTTGGTATTAAGGCTTTATCTGGTATAGGATTTTGTGCAGCGTAGGTGGATCGTGGATATCTGCCGGATAGATTTTTTAGAGAGAATGAGGTAGATGGTTTATGGGGGAATATTTGAAGAACATTAACTGGAAGCATGTTCTGATCATGTGCATCGGAAATGTTTTTGCAGGTATGGGGATTGGAATTTTCAAGCTGGCCGGTCTGGGAACGGATCCGTTCAGTGGAATGAATATGGCAGTTGCAGATACGCTTGGTATGGTTTATGGTAATTTTCAGCTGATCGTAAATATCGTGCTGTTGATCATTGAGATTGCTTTTGGAAGAAGATTCCTGGGAATTGGCACCGTTGTCAATGCAGTGTGCCTGGCGTATATTACTACCTTCTTTTACAATATTTATACAGGGGTATTTGGCCTGGAGCTTGTAGCTTTGCCGATTCGTCTGGTAGCATTATGTGTTGGTGTTGTAGTCTGCTGTCTGGGATTGTCCATGTATCAGATGCCGGACGAGGGGGTTGCGCCGTATGACAGTCTTTCCCTGATCATGACAGACAGATGGCCGAAGATCCCGTATTTCTGGCACAGGATGTCCAATGATGTGCTCTGTGCGTTGATCTGCTATCTGACAGGTGGTGTTGTAGGAATTGGTACGCTGGTGACAGCCTTTGGCCTGGGTCCGGTGATCCATTTCTTTAACAGACACTTTACAGGGAAGCTGCTGGCACGGGTTGATGGAAAGTAAGCGGAATATAAGTTTTATTAAGAGCAGAACTGGTTGCTTAAGGTGACTGGTACTGCTCTTTTTTTAGATGATGTTTTCCGGACAATGGTAGAGAAGATGACGTACTTGCTTGTCCCGCTTATCAACGAGGTGTTTCATACTTCGTATCCAGAGGATGTGAAGATTATCCAATGCGTCGTAAAACCCCTTGCTTCAGCTATGGGGATATAAGACGTGTC
>CAVBVT010000034.1:0-23586 GCA_963598855.1 Eggerthellaceae bacterium | reverse complement strand
AAAATGGATTTGTTATAAAAATACATGAGTCCAAAAGTTAAAAGCGAAATCCCTGTTTTTCAGAATTAATACTTGCAATTAACAAATATTGGTGTTACAATGAACAAAACTAAGAACTTGTTGGCATAGGAGTGGGCGAGAGCCCGCTCCTATTTGCTGAGAAGGAATTTGTTCAGAAATACTTATAACAGCAGAAATAAGAAAGGCAGGTGGGAAGCATGAGCAGACGGGAAGAATATGAACAGAAGGCAGAGGCGATCCTTACACCGATCGTAGAGTCCAAGGGCTTTGAGCTGGTAGATGTGGAATATGTCAAGGAAGCAGGATGCTGGTACCTCCGTGGCTATATTGACAAGCCGGGCGGGATCACAGTAAATGACTGCGAAGATGTAAGCCGTGCATTCAGCGACATCCTGGATGAGAAGGATTTCATCGAGGACAGCTACATTATGGAGATCAGTTCTCCGGGACTTGACCGGCCATTAAAGAAAGAGAAAGACTTTAAGAGAAGCCTTGGCAAACTGGTGGAGATCCGTACCTACCGGCCGATCGAGAAACAAAAAGAGTTCTGCGGCATTTTAAATGCATATGATAGTAACAGTGTGACAATCGATGAAGACGGTACAGAACGCACCTTTGATAAGAAAGATATCGCTCTGATTCGTCTTGCAATTGAATTCTAAGAGAATCGAATCTGTAAAAGTTCAGGAGGAAAAAAAGGAAAATGAGCAGAGATTTAAGAGACGCGCTGGACGTTCTTGAAAAAGAGAAGAACATCAGTAAGGATACACTGCTGGAGGCAATTGAGCAGTCACTGATCCAGGCATGTAAGAACCATTTCGGAAAAGCAGACAACGTTCACGTTATGATCGATCCGGAGATATGCGATTTCAGTGTATATGCAGACAGAACTGTAGTAGAGCATGTGGAAGATCCGGCACTTGAGATTTCTCTGGTGGATGCACAGAAAACAAACACCAACGCGGAGATCGGCGATATCATGAAAGTTGAGATCCAGTCCAAGGAATTCGGACGTATCGCAACACAGAATGCGAAGAACGTGATCCTTCAGAAGATCCGCGAGGAAGAGCGAAAAGTTCTCTACGATCAGTACTACGGAATCGAAAAAGAAGTTGTAACAGGTATCGTTCAGAGAGTAATGGGCAAAAATGTCAGCATCAACCTTGGTAAGGCAGATGCAGTACTCACAGAGAACGAGCAGGTAAAAGGCGAGACATTTCAGCCGACAGAGAGAGTTAAGGTATACATCCTTGAAGTTAAGGATACACCGAAAGGACCACGTATCCTGGTATCCAGAACACATCCTGGTCTTGTAAAGAGACTCTTTGAGTCCGAGGTTGCCGAGGTAAGAGACGGCACTGTTGAGATCAAGAGCATTGCCCGTGAGGCAGGTTCCCGTACAAAGATCGCGGTATGGAGCAATGATCCGGATGTCGATGCTGTAGGTGCATGCGTAGGTATGAACGGTGCACGTGTAGGAGCTGTTGTCAACGAACTTCACGGTGAGAAGATTGATATCATCAACTGGGATGAGAACCCGGCTATCCTTATTGAGAACGCATTAAGCCCTGCAAAAGTTATCGCAGTTATGGCTGACCCGGATGAGAAGACAGCTCTGGTAGTAGTACCAGATTATCAGCTTTCCCTTGCAATCGGTAAAGAAGGACAGAACGCACGTCTTGCAGCAAGACTGACAGGATTCAAGATCGACATCAAGAGTGAGACACAGGCAAGAGAGTCCGGTGACTTCGATTATGATGAAGATCATGAGGACGCAGAGGAAGAGCTGACAGAAGAAGCTGTTTCCGAAGAAATCCTGGAAACAGAAGAAGATACAGAAGAGACAGAAACAGAAGCTGAAGAGACAGCAGATGGAGATGCCGAGGAATAATGAAAACGAGAACCAAGATTCCCATGCGTCAGTGTACCGGCTGCAGGGAAATGAAAAGCAAAAAGGAAATGATACGAGTCCTTAAAACATCAGAGAATGAGATCATCCTGGACGCTACAGGCAAGAAGAACGGACGCGGCGCATACCTTTGTTTCTCAGAGGAATGCCTGGAGAAGGCCATCAAGAACCACGGCCTGGAGCGTTCCTTGAAAATGGCAGTTCCGGATGAAGTGTATCAGAACCTCAAGAAGGAGTTCGAATCAATTGAAAAACAATAAGGTTTTATCACTTATCGGACTGGCAACAAAAGCAGGAAAAACAGTGAGCGGAGAATTCTCAACAGAGAAATCCGTAAAAACAGGAAAAGGCTTCCTGGCACTGGTGGCAGATGATGCCTCCGAAAATACAAAAAAGAAATTTCGGAATATGTGTACTTATTACGAAGTTCCGTTATATTTCCTTTCAGACAAAGAGAGCCTGGGCAGGGCAATGGGCAAGGAATTCCGTGCCAGCCTCGCCGTGCAGGACGAAAATTTTGCAAAGGCGATGATCAAAGAGCTGGAAAAAGAATCCGGCAGATAAGGCTTTGATGTCTGTAAGGAGGTTTGACTTATAGTAATGTTAAAAGATAAATTCAGCAAATCGGGAAAGGAGCAAAATAGACAATTGGATACTCCAAAAACAGAAGAAAAGACAACAACGGTGAACACAGAGGGTAACAAGTCTGAGGCACCGAAAAAGAAAAAAAATATCATTCGTGTATTCCATGCACAGAACGCAAGTGATGGCGGTAAAGGAAGAAGAAAACCGGCAGCAGGCGGCGATAAGAAACCGGTACGTTCACAGAACGGCGGACAGAGAAACGCAGGAGCCGGTGCAAGAAATGGCGAGTCCGGTGAGCAGAGAAACGGCCAGGGCGGAGCAAACCGTTCCCAGGGTGGAAGACCGCAGGGTAACCGTCCGGAAGGAAGAAGAGACGGAAACCGTGACGGAAGAAGCTTCGAGGGAAGAAGAGACGGAGGAAACCGTTTCGGAGGAAACCGTTCCCAGAACGGAGAAGGACGTCCGGCAAGACAGGGCGAAGGAAACAGAGGCCCACGTCAGAATGACGGAAGAGGAGGAAACCGTTTCGGAGGCGGAGCAAACCGTGGCCAGGGTGGTCAGGGCGGAAGCTTTGAAGGAAGAAGAGACGGAGGAAACCGTTTCGGAGGCGGAGCAAACCGTGGTCAGGGCGGCCAGGGCGGACGTTCCGAAGGCGGAAGAGGCGGAGATAACCGTTTCGGCGGAGCAAACCGCGGCGGCCAGGGCGGAGCACGTCCGGGACAGAGAAGAAGCGGTGGTTCTTCAGATGCTGTATTCACACAGGAGCTGACCAAGACATCCAAGGATAGCAAGCGTGAGCGTGACAGAGAGAACAAGAACAAGAAGAAAGACTTCGAGAAAGGCGGCCAGGGCGGACGCAGACCAAACCAGGGCGGACGCAGACCGAATTCCAGAATCCCGAAGGCACTTCAGAAACCGAATCCGCAGCCGAAGCAGGAAGAGAAGAAGCCGGAGATCAAGGAGATCACAATTCCGGAGAAGCTTACCATCCGCGAGCTTGCAGATGCTATGAAGATGCAGCCATCTGTGATCGTTAAGAAACTTTTCATGGAAGGTGTCATGGTAACCGTAAACCAGGAGATCGACTTTGACAAGGCAGAGGAGATCGCACTTGGCTTTGATATCATTGCCGAGAAAGAAGAAAAAGTAGATGTGATCGCAGAACTCCTCAAAGAGGATGAAGAGGATGAGGACGATATGGTTCCAAGACCTCCTGTAGTCTGTGTTATGGGTCACGTTGACCATGGTAAAACATCTCTTCTTGATGCGATTCGTAATACAAACGTAACAAGAGGCGAGGCCGGCGGAATCACACAGCACATCGGTGCTTACGTGGTAAACATCAAAGGCCAGAAGATCACATTCCTGGATACACCGGGACATGAGGCGTTCACAGCTATGCGTATGCGTGGTGCCAACGC
Source organism: Eggerthellaceae bacterium (assembly GCA_963598855.1). GTDB lineage: Bacteria > Bacillota > Clostridia > Lachnospirales > Lachnospiraceae > Blautia_A. Next base: position 19,650 of record CAVBVT010000034.1, on the reverse strand, counting down.
TACTGATATCGCAGTTCTTGTAGTAGCTGCAGATGATGGTGTAATGCCGCAGACGGTAGAGGCAATCAGCCATGCAAAAGCTGCAGGTGTTGAGATCATCGTTGCCATCAACAAAATTGATAAACCAAGCGCAAATGTAGAGCGTGTAAAACAGGAACTTTCCGAGTATGAACTGATCCCTGAGGATTGGGGCGGAAGCACCATCTTCGTTCCGGTATCCGCACATACAGGAGAGGGAATCGAGAACCTTCTTGAGATGATTCTTCTTACTGCTGAGGTTTCCGAGCTGAAAGCAAACCCGAACCGTGAGGCAAGAGGTCTTGTTATCGAGGCTCAGCTTGATAAAGGTAAAGGACCGGTTGCTACCATCCTTGTTCAGAAAGGTACTCTCCATGTAGGAGATTTCATTGCAGCAGGTGCATGCAACGGTAAAGTCCGTGCAATGATGGATGACAAGGGACGCCGTGTTAAAGAGGCAGGCCCGTCCACTCCGGTTGAGATCCTTGGTCTTGGCGACGTTCCAAATGCAGGTGAGATCCTGATGTCCTTCGAGAGCGACAAAGAAGCCAAGAACTTTGCAGGCGCATTTGTTACAGAGAACAAGAGCCGTCTTCTTGAGGAGACAAAAGGCAAACTTTCTCTTGATAACCTGTTCGACCAGATCCAGGCAAGCGACCTTAAAGAGCTTCCGATCATCGTCAAAGCCGATGTACAGGGATCTGTTGAGGCCGTTAAACAGAGCCTTACAAAACTTTCCAATGAGGAAGTTGTGGTTAAGGTTATCCACGGCGGTGTAGGTGCCATCAATGAATCTGATGTCAGCCTTGCTGCAACATCCAATGCCATCATCATCGGATTTAACGTTCGTCCGGATACCACAGCAAAACAGCTTGCTGAGCAGGAGGGCGTAGACCTTAGGCTTTACAAAGTCATCTACCAGGCCATCGAGGATGTAGAGGCAGCCATGAAGGGTATGCTGGATCCTGTATTCGAGGAGAAAGTGATCGGTCATGCAGAGGTTCGTCAGCTGTTCAAGGCATCTGGTGTAGGAACCATCGCAGGAAGCTATGTGCTTGACGGTACATTCCAGCGTAACTGCAAGGTTCGTATCACAAGAGGCGAGGATCAGATTTACGAGGGCGAGCTTGCATCCCTTAAGAGATTTAAAGATGATGTCAAGGAAGTACGTGCAGGATATGAGTGTGGTCTTGTATTCAATGACTTCAACGATGTCAAGGAAGAAGATAAAGTCGAAGCGTATATCATGGTAGAGGTACCAAGATAGGAGTGACTCTAAATGAGAAAAAACAGCATTAAAAATACACGTGTGAATGGTGCAGTTCAGAAAGAACTCAGCACCATCATACACGGAGAGATCAAAGACCCGAGGATTCATCCCATGACTTCTGTAACAGCAGTGGAAGTAGCACCGGATCTTAAGACCTGCAAAGCCTACATCAGTGTGCTGGGCGAGAAGCAGGCAAAAGATTCCACCATCCGCGGTCTGAAGAACGCAGAGGGCTATATCCGCAGAGAGCTGGCCAGAAGACTGAACCTCCGCAATACACCGGAGATCCGTTTTATCCTGGATGAGTCCATTGAATATGGTGTCAATATGTCAAAGAAGATCAATGATGTAATGAATGGGATGGAAACAGAGGAATAGGTGGAAAAAAATGAAAAACATTTCAGAAATACTGGAAAATGTAAAAACAGTGGGCATCGGCGGCCACATCCGCCCGGATGGAGACTGCATCGGTTCCTGTATGGCTCTGTATCTCTATCTCCGGAAATATTTCCCGGAGATAGAGACAGATGTCTATTTGGAAGATCCGAAGCCTGTGTTCGATTACATTGACGGAATGGATGAGGTTAAGACAGAAGCAGAGGAAGATAAGGTTTACGACCTTTTTATCACCTGTGATGTCAGTGCGCTGGACAGACTTGCAGCTGCCAGGAAATATTTTGACACAGCAAAGAAAACAGCCTGCATTGACCATCATGTGAGCAACAGCGGATTTGCAGATGTCAATCATGTAAAAGGAGATGTCGGTTCCGCATGCGAAGTTCTCTACGGACTTCTGGATGCAGACAAGATCGACCGCTCCATTGCAGTCCCGATCTATACGGGAATGGCACATGATACCGGAGTGTTCCAGTATTCTTCCACAACACCGGAAACCATGAGGATCGCCGGAGAACTGATGAAAACAGGATTTGATTTCAGCAGGATCATCGACGAGTCCTTTTACCAGAAAACATATCTTCAGAATCAGGTCATGGGCCGTGTCCTGGCAGAGAGCATTCTTCTCCAGGATGGCAAATGCGTGGCCGGATATCTGAAAAAGAGAGAGATGGATTTCTACGGTGTGGAAGGAAAGGATCTGGAAGGAATCGTAAGCCAGCTTCGTCTTACCGCAGGCGTAGAAGTTGCGATCTTCATCTATGAGCTGGAGACGCAGCGGTTCAAAGTATCTCTTCGATCCAACGGAAAAGTTGATGTGAGCAGGATCGCCGTATTCTTCGGAGGCGGCGGACATGTACGTGCGGCAGGATGCGATATGCAGGGTTCCATGTACGATGTGATCAACAACCTTACCGCTGAGATCGAGAAACAGCTTGCAGAGGAGTAAAAATAAGATCATGGACGGAATACTTGTGATCCGAAAGGAAAAAGGTTATACCTCTCATGATGTAGTTGCAAAGCTGCGTGGAATCCTCCACATGAAAAAGATCGGCCACACAGGAACTCTTGACCCGGCGGCAGAGGGAGTGCTTCCCGTTGCGCTTGGTAGAGGGACCCGTCTGGTAGAACTTCTTACCGAAAAAGAAAAAACATACGAGGCAGTCTTGAGACTGGGCGTTTCTACAGATACCCAGGATATGACAGGAACCGTTCTTTCCGAGAAACCGGTGGCTGTCACAGAAAAGGAAGTCCGTGAAGCAGTGGAATCTTTTGTGGGAGAGCAGATGCAGATCCCGCCTATGTATTCCGCACTGAAAGTAAACGGAAAGAAGCTTTACGAGCTGGCCAGGGAAGGAAAAACCATAGAGCGTAAACCGCGCCCTGTGGTTTTTTATGAGATAAGGATTCTGGATATGTCTCTGCCGCTGGTACGCATCAGCGTTACTTGCAGCAAGGGAACTTATATTCGCACACTTTGCAATGACATCGGAGAAAAATTAGGCTGTGGCGGTGCTATGGAAGAGCTTCTCCGGACCAGATCCGGAAATTTCACGCTGGAAGAGAGCATAACACTTTCCCAGGTGGAAGAAGCAGTTGTCGAAGGTACGATCCTTGAAAAGATCGTTCCGATCGAAGAGGTGCTTTCTATGTATCCGGCTCTTACCTGTACGGTGGAGGGAGACAGGCTTCTTTGCAACGGAAATCCTCTCCCGGAAGAAATGGTACAGGGCGGCAGACGGCAGAAAAATGTCCGCATGTATAAAAGCGGCGGAGATTTCACAGGAATATATGGCTGGGATGAGAAGAAAGAGAAATACGTACCGGTCCGTATGTTTTTTGTGTGATCTGCAAATGGACATGGCAGGAGTAAATATGGAATACTTGAAGATTGACGGAGAATTTCCGCGCCTTTCCAAAAGTGCGGTGACATTGGGAAAATTTGACGGCATACACCGCGGCCATCAGAAACTGGTGGAAAACATCCTGGAGCAGAAAGAAAAAGGGCTTCAGACAGTGCTTTTTTCCCTGGGGATCGGCAGTCAGATGATCTTTACAAAAGAAGAACGGTGCCACATCCTTGAAAAGGCAGGAGTGGATGTTCTGGTAGAATGCCCTCTTGATGCCCGAATCCGTCACATGAAAGCAGAAACTTTTATAAAAGAGATCCTGGTAGGAGATCTTCAGGCTGCGCATGTTGCAGTAGGGGAAGATTTCCGGTTCGGATATGAGCGGAAGGGAACACCGGAACTTCTTGCTGAAATGGGAAAGAAGCTTGGCTTTTCCGTGGATATCATCCTGAAAGAAATGGAAGGCCGCAGAAAGATCAGCAGTACTTTTATCCGAGAAGAACTCAAAAGAGGAAATATGGAAAAGGTTAATGATCTTCTGGGATTTTCCTATTTTGTGGACGGAGTGATCGAACATGGACGGGGAATGGGACATAAAGTTCTTCTTCCCACAACGAATATCGTTCCGGTAAAAGAGAAACTGATGCCGCCAAACGGAGTCTATGATACAGTGTCCCATTTCGGGGACAGGAGCCTTTATGGAATCACCAATGTGGGATACAAGCCTACAGTAGGTGAGAAATTCCTTGGCGTGGAGACCTATCTTTTTGACTGTGAGGAAGATCTGTACGGGGAACCCTGCAGAGTAGAGTTCCTTCATTATTCAAGACCTGAGAAACGTTTTTCTTCCATAGAAGCACTGAAAGAACAGCTTCTGAAAGACGCAGAAAAAGGAAAGGCCTATTTTGCAAAAAACTTTTCGAAAAAACAGTTTACAGGTCAGTAACCGTGTGCTATACTGTTCGAGGTGAAAAAAGCCAGTATTCAGAAGCCGGAATCTCCGACCACTTCTTAATACCCGGTGTTTTAATTAAAATTTCAAGGAGGAAACAACAATGATTTCTAAAGAGAAGAAAGCAGCAATCATGAAAGAGTATGCAAGAACAGAGGGTGACACAGGTTCACCAGAGGTTCAGGTTGCAGTTCTTACAGCAAGAATCCAGGAGCTCACAGAGCATCTTAAAACACACCACAAAGATCATCATTCCAGAAGAGGTCTTCTGAAAATGGTAGGTCAGAGACGTGGCCTTCTTGCTTACCTTAAGAAAACAGACATCGAGAGATACCGTGCACTGATTGAGAAATTAGGTTTAAGAAAATAATTGCTACGGGAGGGGCGGATGATTCCATCCGCCCCATTTTAACATGTGTGACAAACACAGACGGAATTACCGCAGGAGTGATTTCCGAGACTACTGAAAAGCCCATTTCCGGTTGAGATCTTTTTCCAAAGGAAGTGGTCTTTTCAGTTGTTTCGGACTCCTGTCAAAATTCAACATATTATTAGAATTATTAGAAAAGGAGAACGAATATGTACAAAAGTTATTCCATGGAACTTGCAGGAAGAACACTGACTGTAGATATCGGACGTGTTGCGAAGCAGGCTAACGGTGCTGCTCTTATGCACTACGGTGACACTACAGTTCTTGCTACAGCTACCGCATCCAAAGAGCCAAGAGAAGGAATCGATTTCTTCCCGTTAAGCGTTGAGTATGAGGAGAAGATGTATGCAGTAGGAAAGATCCCGGGAGGATTTAATAAGAGAGAGGGTAAGGCAAGCGAGCATGCCATCCTTACTTCCCGTGTTATCGACCGTCCGATGCGCCCGCTGTTCCCGAAGGATTACAGAAATGACGTAACACTGGTAGACATGGTCATGTCTGTTGATCCGGAGTGCAACCCGGAGATCCCGGCTATGCTTGGTTCTTCCATTGCAACCTGTATTTCCGATATCCCGTTCGACGGTCCATGTGCAACTACACAGGTTGGCATGATCGACGGTGAGTTCATCATCAACCCGACACTTGCACAGAAATCTGTTTCTGACCTTCAGCTTACAGTAGCTTCCACAAGAGAGAAAGTTATCATGATCGAGGCCGGAGCTAACGAGATCCCGGAGGATAAGATGATCGAGGCCATCTACATGGCTCACGAAGTAAACCAGGAGATCATCAGATTCATCGACCAGATCGTAGCTGAGTGCGGAAAAGAGAAACATTCCTATGAGTCCTGTGCAGTACCGCAGGAGCTCTTTGATGAGATCAAGAAGATCGTTCCTCCGGAAGAGATGGAGGTTGCCGTATTCTCCGATGACAAACAGACACGTGAGAATAACATCAGCGAGATCACAGACAAGCTGAAAGAAGCTTTTGCAGATAACGAAGAGTGGCTTGCCGTTCTTGGTGAGGCTGTATATCAGTACCAGAAGAAGACTGTCCGCAAGATGATCCTCAAAGATCACAAACGTCCGGACGGCCGTGAGATCAGACAGATCCGTCCGCTGGCAGCTGAGACAGACATCATCCCGAGAGTTCACGGTTCTGCCATGTTCACAAGAGGACAGACTCAGATCTGTACCGTTACTACACTGGCTCCTCTTACAGAGGCACAGCGTCTTGACGGACTGGATGAGTTTGAGACATCCAAGAGATATATGCATCACTACAACTTCCCGTCCTACTCCGTAGGTGAGACAAAACCTTCCAGAGGACCGGGACGTCGTGAGATCGGTCACGGAGCACTTGCTGAGAGAGCACTGGTACCGGTACTTCCTACAGAGGAAGAGTTCCCGTATGCGATCCGTACTGTATCTGAAACATTTGAGTCCAACGGTTCCACATCCCAGGCAAGTATCTGTGCATCTACCATGTCACTGATGGCTGCCGGCGTACCGATCAAGAAACCGGTTGCAGGTATCTCCTGCGGACTTGTTACAGGCGAGACAGACGATGATTACATCGTTCTTACAGATATCCAGGGCCTTGAGGATTTCTTCGGAGATATGGACTTCAAAGTAGCCGGAACACATGACGGTATCACAGCAATCCAGATGGATATCAAGATTCACGGTCTTACAAGACCGATCGTTGAGGAAGCGATCCGCAGAACAAAAGAGGCAAGAGAGTACATCCTCACAGAAGTTATGGAGAAGTGTATCGACAAACCTCGTACAAGTGTTGGCGAGTTTGCTCCTAAGATCATCCAGATCCAGATCGATCCTCAGAAGATAGGTGATGTTGTAGGTCAGAGAGGAAAGACTATCAACACCATCATCGAGCGAACAGGCGTTAAGATCGACATCACAGATGACGGTGCAGTTTCTATCTGCGGAACAGATCAGAAGGGCATGGATGAGGCTAAGCGCATGATCGAGATCATCACTACTGATTTTGAGGCAGGACAGATCTTCACAGGCCGCGTAGTCAGCATCAAAGAGTTCGGTGCTTTTCTTGAGTTTGCACCTGGCAAGGAGGGAATGGTACACATTTCCAAGATCTCCAAACAGAGGATCAACCGTGTTGAGGATGTTCTCACACTTGGCGACAAGGTTAAAGTTATCTGCCTTGGCAAGGACAAGATGGGAAGAATCAGCTTCAGCATGAAGGATGTACCGGAAGAAGCATAAATTATGAGATATCACAATATTACCAAGGACGATATGTTAAACGGAGACGGACTTCGTGTAGTACTCTGGGTAGCCGGCTGTTCACACGGCTGCCGGGAGTGCCAGAATCCCATTACCTGGGATCCGAATGGTGGTCTTCCTTTTACGGACAGCGAGCGAGCTGAGATATTTGCAGAGCTGGACAAGGATTATATCAGCGGGATCACTTTTTCAGGAGGAGATCCCCTGCATCCTTCCAATATCGCTGAGGTAACAGCTCTTGCAAGAGAGATCAGAGAGAAGTACCCGGATAAGACGATCTGGCTGTATACAGGTTCTCTCTGGGAGGAGATCCAGGCGTACGAGATCGTCCGCTATCTGGATGTATGTGTAGATGGCGAGTTTCAGGTTGATAAGAAAGAAGTTCTTCTGAAATGGAAGGGTTCTTCCAATCAGCGCGTGATCGATGTACAGGCATCACTTCGTGAGGGCAAAGCTGTCCTGTATGTGGAGTGATCTTAAAGGTTTCCGAAAATTACCCGTTGGGAGTTAAATAGCACATGAAGAGAATTGCGAAATTTCACAAAGTAAGTTTTGAACAGTTTTCAAAAGACTGGAAAGATACTTTTGGAGAAGTATCTGATGCAGAGATCCAGAATATCTACGATAATCTTAAGCTTCCAAAGAGAGCCACAACAGGAAGTGCAGGATATGATTTCTATGCACCTGTGGATGTGACGATGAAGCCTGGCGAGATTGTAAAGATCCCTACAGGTATCCGTGTGGAGATGGAAGAAGGCTGGGTCCTGAAATGTTATCCGAGAAGCGGACTGGGATTTAAATTCCGCCTGCAGCTGAATAACACAGTGGGAATCATTGACAGTGACTATTTCTTTTCTGATAATGAAGGTCATATCTTTGCGAAGCTGACCAACGATACCAGGGAAGACAAGACCATCCAGGTCCCGGCAGGAACCGGTTTCATGCAGGGAATCTTCGTAGAATACGGAATTACAGTGGATGATGATGCAGACGCTGTGAGAAACGGCGGTTTTGGAAGCACTACTGCAAAAGCATAAAGAAAATATAATTATAAAAACAAGCCCGGGAGGAGAAGAGAAATCTTCAGTTCCCGGGCTTATTTCGTTTCATGAAAAAATCTGTTTAGCTAAGAGGTGCGTTAGCTTCCTCGTCTGCACGTGCCTTCTCGATCACTGCGTTGAAAGCATCAGCTGCTGCAGCGTATTCTGCGTCATCTTCAATGTTGGCAAGCATCGGATCGCCCTCTGCTGTGCGGGAGAAGCTGTAAAGATAAACTTCACCGGTCTCATTCTGGCCATTCTCATCCAGCGGGAGAAGTGCGATATATTCCTTGTTCTCTACCGGAAAGATGGTAAGGATGGCACATTCTACCTCTGTGTCATCATCCATGGTAAGAGTGATGGTGTGGTGTGCCTCATCTACCTTACTTCCACAGTTGGCTGTACAGGAAGCACAATCACTTGGAGCACATCCGCTTTTATTAAATTCGTCGCTCATAAATAAATCCTCCGTTCTGATACTGTTGTTTTCAAAAATACAGGGCAGTATGCGTGATATAAGGGATATTTTAACAGATATAAGGAAGAACAGCAACTAAATATTTTATAGCACTCCCAGAAATTACTGCATCAAGTTCAGTTGTGCAGAACATGAATTGCTGCGTCAGATGTTCTCGACGTACGTTTGTACGTCTGCGAGCATCTTTCTTGCACTTCATGCCCTGCGCAACTTCCTTTTGATACATTAATTCCTGGGACTGCTATAGATCAGGAAAGGGTTTTATGGTAATTGTAAACAAATATTTTTTGCTTAATCGGCAAATGTGAGATATAATAGAAACATGACGAAAAAATTAGGAGAAAAATACAAAATATGAAATTAATTTCCTGGAATGTAAATGGAATCCGTGCCTGCATTACCAAAGGCTTTGAGGATCGCTTTCATGAGCTGGACGCAGATGTATTCTGTCTGCAGGAGACGAAGTGCCAGCAGGGGCAGGTGAAACTGGAACTGCCTGGATATTATCAGTACTGGAACTACGCCAACCGCAGAGGATATTCAGGAACAGCTGTTTTTACAAAAAAAGAACCGATTTCTGTGGCAATGGGAATCGGCATTGAGGAACATGATAAAGAAGGCCGCGTGATCACCCTGGAGTTTGAAGAATATTATCTTGTTACTGTGTATACACCGAATTCCCAGAGTGAGCTTCGAAGACTTGAATACCGTATGGAATGGGAAAGGGATTTTCTGGCATATCTTCTTAAATTACAGGAGAAGAAGCCTGTGATCTGCTGTGGAGACCTGAACGTGGCACATCAGGAGATCGATCTTAAGAATCCCAAGACGAACCGTAAGAATGCAGGCTTCACAGATGAAGAGAGAGCTTGCTTTACAAGAACTCTTGAGGCAGGTTTTATTGATACGTTCCGTTATTTTTATCCGGATACCGAAGGGGTTTACTCCTGGTGGTCCTACCGCTTCCGTGCAAGAGAGAAGAATGCAGGGTGGCGTATCGACTATTTCCTTGTTTCCCCATCACTCAAAGACAGACTTCAGGACGCGAAGATCCATGGAGAGATCATGGGATCAGACCATTGTCCGGTAGAGCTGTATATTGAGCTGTAGAAGTTTCGGAAAAAAGAGGAAGGGAGTGATTGCCTTGGCAAGCCGCAGACTTGGACGTGTGGAGAAAGGGCAGCCGCTGTTACTTGGGGCGAATAAAGTAGAAGGCGGCTATAATTTTGCAGTGGAGGCTTCGGAAGATTCTGAAGTGGCTCTGCTTCTGTATAAAAAAAGAGGAACGGCCGCACCTGTGGAGATAGTTTTTCCAAAAGAATTTCGTACTGGCCGTGTGTGGGCACTGAAGCTTTCCGATGTTTCCCTGAAAGATTATGAATATAATTACAGGATCGACGGAGAGATCGTTCAGGATCCATATGCTTATGGGATCCGCGGGAGAGAACATTTCGGTGTTCCGTATGACCCGGAGAAGGAAGTGCGCTGCCGTTTCCTTATGGAGGATGTTTCCGGGTGGGGCGATGAGAGCGCACCGGATATTGGATATGAGAACATGATCCTGTACAAGCTTCATGTGCGCGGATATACCAAGCTCGCCAGAAAAGCAGTTTCCCACAAGGGAACTTTTCTGGGACTCACAGAGATGATTCCATACTGGAAAGAATTGGGGATCAATACCATTGAGCTGATGCCGGCCTACGAATTCTGTGAAGTTCCTGCAGGAAAACAGGAGAAGGCCAGCGAGCATATCAAGACCCGCCGCAGGGAGAACGTGGTGAATTACTGGGGATATACGCCGGGATTTTATTTCAGCCCGAAGAGTGCTTACTGCAGTACCAGGGAGCCGGAGCAGGAATTCCGGTATCTGATCCGGGAGCTGCATAAAAACGGCATAGCCTGTATCATGGAGTTTTATTTTCCGGAGGAGACAGATAATCTGATGGCACTTCGGGCTTTGCAGTTCTGGAGAGCTTTTTACCATGTGGATGGTTTTCATGTGCTGGGAGGCGGCGTGAACCGGGAGATGCTTCTCCGTGACGGAATTCTTTCCGGTGCAAAACTGATCTTCCAGGGATTTGATTTTGACCATTATTACAGAGGAAAAATTCCGGGCAGACGCTGCGGTGCAGAGAGCAATATGAACTTTCTCCAGGATATGCGCCGGTTCTTAAAGAGTGATGAAGGTATGGTGGAAGCTGCTGCATGGCATATCCGCCATAACAGTGAGAATCATGGTGTGATCAACTACATGGTATGTCAGGATGGATTCACCATGAACGATCTGGTAAGCTACAATTATAAACATAATGAAGCCAATGAAGAAGGCAATCAGGACGGAAGCAGTTACAATTATTCCTGGAACTGCGGGATCGAGGGACCGAGCCGGAAGGTTTCCGTGCGCCAGATGAGAGAGCGTCAGATGAAGAATGCGTTTCTAATGATGCTTTTAAGCCAGGGCGCTCCCATGATCTACAATGGTGATGAGTTCGGCAATTCCCAGGGCGGAAATAATAATGCCTACTGTCAGGATAATGCAACAGGATGGATCGACTGGAAAGGTCTTGCCAGAAACCGTGGCTTATATGAATTTGTGAAAGATGCCATTGCTTTCCGTAAGGAACATCCTGTACTGCATATGTCTGTGGAATTAAAGGGCGTGGATTACCTCACAAAAGGTTTCCCGGATGTGTCTCTCCACGGCGAGCGTGCCTGGTATTTAAGCTATGAGAATACCAGCAGGCTTCTGGGGCTTATGTACTACGGAGCTTATGCAAGAGAAGAAGAGGATAAAGAAGCCTCCCAGGATGATTTTATCTATGTAGGATATAATTTCCACTGGGAGAACAGGAGTCTGGCACTTCCTAATCTTCCGGAGGGCATGTACTGGAAAAAGATCGCAGATACTTCTCTTCATGGACAGGGTTTCCATGTAGAGGATGAAGGCGAATACAAGAAATCAATTGAAATAGGCCCACGTGCCATTGTGGTACTTCTGGGCAGACAGGAGGCGGAGAAAGATGCATTCGTGGCACCCGTGGCTGCACTTCAAGACGATCACGAGGCATAAGCTTCTGGTGATGAAATACTGTTTCCGTATCGGATTGTACAAACAGGGACTGCTTCATGACCTGTCCAAATATTCTCCGACGGAGTTTCTGGTAGGCTGTAAATATTACCAGGGAACAAGAAGTCCGAATAATGCAGAGAGAGAGGCAACCGGCGTATCCATGTCCTGGCTGCACCACAAGGGAAGAAACAAGCACCATTTTGAACACTGGGTGGATTATTCCCTTGACGGTGAGCATGTGATCATGGGAGCCAGGATGCCGAAGAAATATGTGGCTGAGATGGTCATGGACCGGATCAGCGCGTCCAGGAATTATCTGGGTGATGCCTATGACCATCACCAGCCGCTGGATTATTTTCTGAAAAGCAAGGAGAAGCTCTGGTTCATCCATCCTCAGACAAAGAAAGAACTGGAAGGTCTCTTAAGGATCCTGGACAAATATGGGGAAGACAAGGCACTTTGGTATATCCGCAATGTATATCTTTGTGATACCAGAGGAAAGAAAAGATCAGGCCATTTGAAAAAAAATTTCGGAAAAATCCGAAATCACAGATAGGGGTATATTTTTCGAAGGTTGTCTGATATAATATTCTGATATTGGGAGGAAGAATGAATGGATACACCAACAATTGCGAAATACTATAGAGAGAAAGAACCCATGGAACGTCTGAAGCTTCTGGAGCAGTCCATTGCAGCAGAGGAAGATCCGGAAGGAAATAAGATCCGTAAGGAACTCTGGGAGATCCGCTACAGTGATAAGTCCGAAGTGGGAGATACCAGAGCTGACGGATATCTTGGCCTTTGGATGACCATGGAGTTTAACAGGAATTCCGGTTCCAGATTCTTCGGTACAAGAAGTGCGAAGAAAGAACTCGGCAAGTATCTTACGAAACTGAAATTCCAGGAGATCCAGGAGAAGGGCGGACTTTACCAGGAGCTTCTTTACAGAGAATGCTGCCATATGGTTCTTGTATACATGGATCTCTGCCAGACAGATAAATCCTACAACACTACCCTTTGCGGACTGATCCATATCAAGGAAGACAGTGCCAAGTCCAAGCTTCAGAGAGATATCAAGGAGACCGCAGTAGATCTTCCAGGTGCTCTGGGTATGGAAGCTGAGCTTGGGATCATTACAAGAGCTGCCAGAGAGATCTACAGGCAGTATTATCCTAACGAGGGAAACATTTAGGAAGCATTTTGCTTTCCGTTTCAGGCTGTCTGAATACTCAGGCAGCCTTTTATGCCGAATAATTCAGGAGGTTAATTGAATGAATCCAAATCATCTGAACGCATATGAAGTCCTGAAAGAGGAAGAGCTTCAGGATATTCATTCCAAAGGCTGGCTTCTGCGCCACAAAAAAACAGGAGCCAGAGTAATGCTCATCGAGAATGACGATGAGAACAAGGTTTTTAATATTGCATTCCGCACACCGCCAAAAGACAGCACAGGTGTGGCACACATTCTGGAACACAGTGTACTCTGCGGTTCCAGGGAATTTCCGCTGAAAGATCCTTTTGTAGAACTGGTCAAAGGATCTCTCAACACATTCTTAAATGCCATGACTTATCCGGACAAGACCTGCTATCCGGTAGCCAGCTGTAATGACCGTGATTTCCAGAATCTGATGCATGTATATCTGGATGCGGTATTTTATCCGAATATCTATAAAAAAGAGGAGATCTTCCGCCAGGAAGGCTGGAACTATCACCTTGAAAATAAAGAAGGCCCGCTGAAATACAATGGCGTTGTCTACAATGAGATGAAGGGAGCGTTCTCTTCACCGGACGATGTTCTGGAGCGTGAGATCATGAACTCCCTGTTCCCGGATACTACTTATGGCTGCGAGTCTGGCGGTGATCCTGTGAACATCCCGGATCTGACTTATGAGAATTTCCTGGATTTCCACAGACGTTATTATCATCCGTCCAACAGCTTTATCTATCTCTATGGAAATATGGATATGGAGGAGAAACTGGCATTTATCGACGAACATTATCTGTCCGATTTTGATGCCCTTGCCATTGATTCCCAGATCCAGGATCAGGAGTTTTTTGCCCAGGTAAAAGATATCCGGAAGAATTATCCAGTTGCAGAGAACGAGGGAGAAGAGGACAATACTTATCTTTCCTACAATATGGTTGTGGGACAGGCGAAAGATATTAATTTAAGCCTTGCTTTTGAAGTTCTGGACTATGCACTTTTAAGCGCACCGGGAGCACCGCTGAAACAGGCTCTTCTGGATGCGAAGATCGGTAAAGATATCTACGGTTCTTTTGAGGACGGCATCAAGCAGACTTATTTTTCCATTGTGGCAAAAGGTGCGAACTTAAGCCAGAAAGAGGCATTTGTGAAAGTGATCCGCGATACCCTCACAAAGATCGCAGAGGAAGGTATTGATAAAAAAGCCTTAACAGCAGGAATCAACTACTATGAATTCCGTTTCCGCGAGGCAGATTTCTCTTCCTATCCGAAGGGACTGATGTACGGACTGGATATCTTAAGCAGCTGGCTTTATGATGAGGAGAAACCATTCTGCGAGGTACAGCTTCTGGAGGGATTTGAATTCCTCAAGAAAGCAGCAGAAGAAGGATATTTTGAGGAGCTGATCCGCAAGTATCTTCTGGACAATACCCACGGTTCCATTCTTTCCCTGGTACCGGAGCGCGGCCTTGCGGCAAAAAGAGATCAGGAGCTTGAGGAGAAGCTGGAGAATTACCGCAGCAGCCTTTCCGATGAAGAGCTTACCCAGATGGTAGAGCGCACAAAAGCTCTTGAGGCTTATCAGGAATCTGAGGAAGATCCGGAGGCACTGACCTGCATTCCAATGCTTTCCAGAGAGGATATTAAGAAAGAGATTACAGGCCTTACCAACGAGGAGCATTTCGTAGATGACAGTCTGTTCCTGTATCATGATGTATGCACCAATGGAATCGGATATGCAGATCTTCTTTTTGAGATCCATGATTTCGATACAGATACTGTCCATTATCTGGGACTCTTAAAATCAGTTCTTGGGGCAGTGGATACAGAGAATTACAGTTATGGGGAACTGTTTAATGAAGTAAATGCAAGAACAGGCGGAATCGCTTATGGAATCGAAGTTTTCGATGATGCCACAGATACCGATGCGTTCCGTGCCATGTTTGCAGTAAGAGGCAAGGCTTTATATCCGGAGATGGATTTCATGTTCTCCATGATCCGGGAAGTTCTTACAACTTCCAGATTGGATGATACCAAGCGCCTCTATGAGATCATCGCCAGAGTGAAATCCAGAGCACAGGCCAATCTGGTAAGTGCAGGCCATTCCACAGCAGTTCTCCGTGGTGCTTCCTACGCCTCCCCGATGGCTGCATTCCAGGATGAGATGGCAGGAATCGGATACTATCAGTTTATCGAAAATCTGGAGAAGAATTTTGACAGCTGCAAGGATGAGATCGTGGAAAATCTCCGAAAAGTAATGGAAGAAGTACTTCGCCCGGAGAACTTCTGCGTAAGCTATACAGGAGAGAGAGAGTCTCTGGATGCAGTGAAAGTTCAGACTTCAGAAACGCGCAAAGTCCTGTTTAACGGACAGAAATCAGAAGCAGTTTCACAGCCATCCTGCACAAAGAAAAACGAGGCATTTAAGACTTCCGGCCAGGTCCAGTATGTGGCACAGAACGGAAACTTCCGCAAAAAAGGCCTGGAGTACACAGGTGCACTTGAGATCCTGAAAGTGATCTTAAGCTATGATTATCTCTGGATCAACATCCGTGTCAAAGGCGGCGCATACGGCTGTATGAGCGGATTTAAGAGAAGCGGAGAGAGCTTCCTGGTATCTTACCGTGATCCGCATCTTAAGAGAACACTTGAGGTATACAAAGGCGTACCGGATTATATCCGTGCATTTGATGCAGATGAGCGCGAGATGACCAAATATATCATCGGAACCATCAGCAACAAGGATGTTCCAAGAACTCCGCAGATGCAGGGAAGCGTTTCCAAAGCAGCTTATTTCTCCAAAGTTACAGAGGAAATGCTCCAGAAAGAAAGAGACCAGATCCTTGGTGCGCAGAAAGAAGATATCCAGGCACTGGCTGCTCTTGTGGCGGCAGTACTTTCTGATGAGCAGATCTGTGTTGTGGGAAGTGAGACAGCGATTGACAAAGCAGAAGATGTATTTATGGAAGTGAAGCCGCTGATCAGCTGCTGAGAGATAGATAGGCGAGCAGACTGATAAACAGTTATTCAGGCCAGATCTGTGCAGAATGACTGTGGATGCTTTTATGGCTTGACTGGATCTACTGTCCATTAAATTGGACAGCAGATCATAAGAGGATTATGAGAGGATAAAGAATGGAAAATAATTTTAAATCAGGTTTTGTTGCGATCATCGGAAGACCGAATGTTGGAAAATCCACGCTGATGAACCATCTCATCGGACAGAAGATCGCCATCACCTCAAACAAACCACAGACAACAAGAAACAAGATCCAGACCGTATACACCTGTGATGAGGGACAGATCGTATTTCTTGACACCCCGGGTATCCACAAGGCAAAAAACAAGCTTGGTGAGTACATGGTGCAGGTTGCAGAGAGAACTCTGAAAGAAGTAGATGCCATCATGTGGCTAGTAGAGCCATCCACTTTTGTCGGCGCAGGCGAGCGTCATATTGCGGAACAGCTTCAGAAAGTAGGAGTTCCTGTGATCCTGATCATCAACAAGATCGATACGGTTAAGAAAGAGGAACTTCTCCCGGCTATTGATACTTACCGCAAGATCTGCGATTTTGCAGAGATCATTCCGTGTTCTGCACTTCGCGGAAATAATACACAGGATATCATTCCAAGTATTTTCAAATATCTTCCTTACGGGCCGATGTTCTATGATGAAGATACAGTCACAGACCAGCCGCAGCGTCAGATCGCAGCAGAGATCATCCGTGAGAAAGCACTTCATGCACTGGATGAGGAGATCCCTCATGGAATCGCAGTTGCCATTGACCGAATGAAGAAACGTCCGGGCAGAAGCAATATCATTGATATTGATGCGACGATCATCTGCGAGAGAAATTCCCACAAGGGAATTATCATCGGCAAACAGGGTTCCATGCTGAAGAAGATCGGAAGCAATGCCCGTTATGAGCTAGAGCGCATGCTGGAAGCCAAGGTCAACCTGAAACTCTGGGTGAAGGTGACAAAGAACTGGCGCGACAGTGATTTTCTGATCAAGAACTTTGGATATGACAAGAAAGAAATCTGAAAATGAGTGATCTGATTACAGTGCAGGGAGTGGTTCTTTCAGCCATGCCTGTTGGTGATTATGACAAGCGGATCGTTCTTCTTACAAGAGAGAGGGGAAAGATCTCCGCTTTTGCCAAGGGCGCAAGGCGGCAGAACAGTCCGTTCATGGCAGCAGTCAATCCCTTTGTGTTCGGAAGTTTTACCCTTTTTGAGGGAAGATCCAGTTATAATCTCAACCAGGTTAGCGTACAGCATCATTTTGTGGAACTGGCCACACAGCAGCCCGGGGTTTATTATGGCTATTATTTTCTGGAGCTTGCGGATTATTTCGGCAAGGAAGGAACAGATGAGAAGGAGATGATGAACCTTCTCTACGTGACCATCAAAGCCATTTTGAATCCCCATATCGAAGACCAGCTGGTGCGCTGTATCTATGAACTGCGGACCATGGTGATCCAGGGACTGATGCCTCAGCTGTTTCAGTGCGGGGAATGCGGCCGGGAGCTTACAGAAGGGGAAGAAGGCGAGATCTTTTTTTCCCAAGACGAGCATGGAATCCTCTGCGGAAACTGTGCCGGACGGGTTATGGACCGGAAACGGATATCGGAAGCTGCCCTGTATGCAATGCGTTACATAGCGGTTTCACCGCTGTCCAAACTGTATACGTTTACAGTGCGGGATGATGTGCTCCGGGAGCTGGAACGCCATATCTGCCGGTACACAGAGCTGAATACGGATAAAAGATTCCGGAGCCTGGAAATCCTGGAGATGATGAAATAGAAAAATTGCTGCCAGATACAGTTGAAATAGCAACGAGATATCCTCCGGATGCAGGGATATGGCAGAATGCACATGGAAATATCCTTGAAAAATCACGGGGATACTAGTATAATAAGACCAAAAAATGTAAAAAGCAGCTTTTTCCGGAATTTTTCGGACCGTATTTTGCGGGACAGCTGCAAGTCAAGAGGAGAGAAATCATGGAAAAAACAATGGAAAAGATCGTAGCTCTTGCAAAAGCCAGAGGATTTGTTTACCCGGGTTCCGAGATCTACGGCGGCCTGGCTAACACATGGGATTACGGCAATCTTGGTGTAGAGCTTAAAAATAACGTAAAACGTGCATGGTGGCAGAAATTCGTACAGGAATCCCCGTACAACGTAGGTGTTGACTGTGCGATCCTTATGAACCCGCAGACATGGATCGCTTCCGGTCATCTTGGCGGATTCTCCGATCCTCTTATGGACTGTAAAGAGTGCCATGAGCGTTTCCGTGCAGACAAGCTCATCGAGGACTTCTGTGCAGAGCACGACGTTGCCATTGAGGGAAGCGTGGATGCATGGTCCCAGGAGAAGATGATGGACTTCATCAAAGAACACGAAGTAGCCTGCCCGAGCTGCGGCAAGCACAACTTCACAGATATCCGTCAGTTCAACCTGATGTTCAAGACATTCCAGGGTGTTACAGAGGATGCCAAGAATACTGTTTACTTAAGACCTGAGACTGCACAGGGTATTTTCGTAAACTTCAAGAACGTACAGAGAACATCCCGTAAGAAGATCCCGTTTGGTATCGGCCAGATCGGTAAATCTTTCCGTAACGAGATCACACCTGGTAACTTTACATTCCGTACACGTGAGTTCGAGCAGATGGAGCTTGAGTTCTTCTGCGAGCCGGATACAGACCTTGAGTGGTTTGCATACTGGAAGAAGTTCTGCCTTGACTGGCTGAGTTCCCTTGGACTTAAGGATGACGAGGTTCGTTACCGTGACCATGATAAAGAAGAGCTGAGCTTCTACAGCAAGGCTACCACAGACGTAGAGTTCCTGTTCCCGTTCGGATGGGGCGAGCTCTGGGGAATCGCAGACAGAACTGATTATGACCTGACACAGCATCAGAACGTATCCGGTCAGGATCTCACATACTTTGACGATGAGAAGAAACAGAAATATATTCCATACGTGATCGAGCCGTCACTTGGTGCAGACCGTATGGTACTTGCATTCCTCTGCAGTGCTTATGATGAGGAAGTTCTGGATGCAGAGAAGAACGATGTACGTACAGTCCTTCATTTCCATCCGGTACTTGCACCGGTTAAGATCGGTGTGCTTCCGCTTTCCAAGAAGCTCAACGAGGGTGCTGAGAAGATCTACCAGCAGCTTTCCAAGAAATACAACTGCGAGTACGATGACCGTGGAAACATCGGTAAACGTTACCGCAGACAGGATGAGATCGGTACTCCGTTCTGTATCACTTATGACTTCGAGTCTGAGAACGATGGAGCAGTTACAGTACGTGACCGTGACACCATGGAGCAGGTACGTGTGAAGATCGATGAGCTTGACGCTTACTTTGCTGATAAGTTTACATTCTAAATATCTGCCTGATTTTCGACAGAATATAAAATGAAAATAAGACGCTTCCGGTATCGTGAGATTATCATGAAACCGGAGGCGTTTTTTTCGTAAAACTGTCATTTTTTTCAGAAGATTTTTGATGGAACGAACATTGTAATCCGGCACTTTTTACGTTATCCTAAAAACAGAACTGTGTCCGCAGGATGCAGAAAAGGGGTATTGCAAAAATACAGTCAGAAACATATGATCTCTCGGAATTCTGATAGATCATGCCAGCGAAACTCTGGCATTGAACT
>CAVBVT010000033.1:0-23954 GCA_963598855.1 Eggerthellaceae bacterium | reverse complement strand
CATGCAGATTATATGGACTTCGTAAATATAAGAAGCAGATAGAAAAGGATGAGGCGATTGCTGAAGAGCTTCAGGACAGAGATCAATCCTACAGAAGAGCAGAAGATTAAAATACATAAGACAATCGGCACATGCAGATATATTTATAACTTCTATCTGTCTCATAATAAAGGACGTTATGATTCCGGTGAAAGATTTATGAGCGGCAGGTCATTCAGTGTATGGCTGAATAATGAGTATCTTCCGAAGCATCCAGAATATTCCTGGATCAGAGAAGTCAGTTCCAAATCGGTAAAGAATGCAATTGAAAATGCCTGTAACGCTTTTTCGAGATTTTTTCATCATCAGAGTGGTTTTCCAAGATATAAGAAAAAAGGAAGATCTGATGTAAAAATGTATTTTGTAAGGAATAATCCCAAAGACTGTTTCTGTGAACGTCACAGGATCAAGATCCCAACACTTGGTTGGGTAAAGCTGAAAGAAAAAGGTTATATTCCTGCATCGAAAGATGGATATGTGATCCGAAGCGGAACAGTTTCCATGAAAGCAGGCAGATACTATGTATCTGTAATTGTTGATGTGCCTGCTCCGGAAACAGATGGAAATTTCAGTGATGGGATCGGAATTGATCTGGGGCTGAAAGATCTTGCAGTTGTGTCAAATGGAACTGTATACAGAAATATCAATAAAACAGTACGGATCAAAAAACTTGAGAAACAATTAAGGCGGGCACAGCGAAAGCTCTCCCATAAATATAAGAATTTAAAGAAAGGGGAGCTCACTCAGAGATCGAATATACAAAAACAAAAGCTTAAGGTGCAGACACTTTATCACCGGATAGAAAATATCCGTACAGATCATATCAACAAGACAATATCTGAGATAGTGAAAACCAAGCCGTCTCACATAACGATCGAGGATCTGAACATATCCGGAATGACGAAGAACCGGCACCTCTCAAAAGCAGTTGCGTCCCAGAAATTCTATGAATTCCGGACAAAATTGAAAGCAAAATGTGCAGAATATGGAATCGAACTGCGGGTAGTTGACAGGTGGTATCCGTCTTCAAAGACCTGCCATTGCTGCGGCTGTATTAAAAAAGATCTGAAACTTTCAGACAGGATTTACAGATGCACATGTGGATATGTTGAGGACAGAGATCTCAATGCGGCACTGAATTTGAGAGATGCAGAGACTTACGAAATTGCATGATCCCGCAAACGTAAGTATGTACCGAAGGCTATTTCGGGAATTAACGACTGTGGAGTGTACTTAGGATCTGTGAGTAGAGATAACGCAAGTTACTCAAAAACATACACGAAGAGACAGTAAGCGGTATTCGTGAGAATCCGCATTATCTCGATGTGAGTATGTTTAATCACATTTTGAGTGGCAGGATTTCGGATGAATGTCAGTTCCACCTGCAAAGAATCCATGAAAAACTGCATGGACAGCCATTCTTTTGCCTTCGCTCATCTTTACAGCGACGAAAGGATCATGGACATGCATATCCATAACTGCTACGAGATCTACTATTCCATCTCCGGTGGAAAGCAATTCCTGATCGACAACTGTCTTTACGATATCCACCCGGGAGATATCTTTCTTATCAACCAGTTTGAAAGCCATCACCTGACTCAGATCGACCAGCAGACCCATGAGCGGATCATTCTTTCCATTGATCCGGAATATCTTACAAGGCTCTCCACAGAGAAGACAGATCTAAACCACTGTTTCAGTTTCCGTGACACCCATATGCCACACTGTATCCACCTGACTCCGGAGGAACAGACCCGTTTTATGTACTTTATCCACAAGTTCCAGTCCAGTGAGGGCCCCGGTGAGGATCTTCTTGACCAGGCACTTTTTATAGAAATGATGGTTTTTCTGAACCGCGCGTTTATTTCCCGCTGTGCCAATGAGAAACAGGAACCAAAAGAACAGTCCGGTTCCAAATACCACGCACAGGTGGATGAGATCCTTTCCCATATCAACTCCCATATCCGGGAACCGCTGACACTGGAGGAGCTTTCTTCCCACTTTTTTATGAGCAGTTCCTATATCTGCAGGATCTTCAAAGCAGCTACCGGAACCACCATAAACAAGTACATTACAGCCAAGCGACTGACTCTGGCCAAGTCTCTTTTAAGCCAGGGATATACGGTGACAGAAGCATGCGAAATGTGCGGCTTTAACGATTACAGCAATTTCCTTAAGGCATTTACCAAGGCGGTGGGGATTTCTCCGAAGAAGTATGCACAGTATAATTCGTAAATCGGGAAGATATCCACAACCGATGCTTTAAGTTTCCACTTAAAGATTTCCACGTAAAAAGGAAATATTGTAAAACAGGAAAAAGATGACAAAAAAGTGAGTATCAAAATCCGGGCATAGGATTTCGATACTCACTTTTTTATGTGTGCGTACTCAATAGAATGATAAAATGGACATTGCTGTCATCACGGCTGTTTTCCGATGTAAGCAAGGATTCCGCCGTCTACATAGAGAACGTGTCCGTTTACGAAGTTGGATGCGTCAGATGCAAGGAATACAGCCGGTCCCATAAGGTCTTCCGGTGTTCCCCAGCGAGCTGCCGGTGTTTTTGCTACGATAAACTGGTCGAACGGATGTCTGCTTCCGTCTGCCTGACGCTCACGAAGAGGAGCTGTCTGCGGTGTTGCGATGTATCCAGGTCCGATACCGTTACACTGGATGTTGTGCTCACCGAACTCGGAGCAGATGTTCTTTGTAAGCATCTTAAGACCGCCCTTTGCAGCTGCGTAAGCAGATACAGTCTCACGGCCAAGCTCACTCATCATGGAGCAGATGTTGATGATCTTTCCGTGACCTTTCTCGATCATTCCCGGGATCACTGCTTTGGATACGATGAACGGAGCGTTCAGGTCGATGTCGATAACCTGACGGAACTCTTCAACTTTCATCTCTGTCATCGGGATACGTTTGATGATTCCTGCATTGTTTACAAGGATATCAACAGTTCCAAGCTCTTTCTCGATGTCAGCAACCATCTTCTGAACCTGTGCCTCATCGGTTACGTCGCAGATATAACCTTTTGCGTCGATTCCCTCTGCTTTGTAGTCCTCAAGAGCTTTCTCCAGATGTTTCTGGTCTCTGCAGTTAAATGCGATCTTTGCGCCAGCTTCTGCATAAGCTTTTGCAATGGCAAAACCGATTCCGTATGCGGCACCTGTTACCAGTGCTACTTTACCTTCCAGTGAAAACTGATTTAAAACGTTCATGTTATGACCTCCTGATCATTTATTTCTGGATTTCTGAATTTCTTCATCTTATACTGATACTATATCATTTGTTTCGTATCTTTTCTTGTGTAATATTGATATAGATATTGAAAATTTTGAACAGGTCCGGTGGGGTTATTTGCCTAAACTTTTCAGTGCCTCTGCAAGTGCAAGGATTGTCAGAGACTGGCCATATGCCATCGGTGCGATGAGAATGTTCTTGTAGTGATCTGCGTTCATTCCCATTCCTGTGCCGCCGGATACGTTCAGTACAGTACCGTCTTTGTCGATATTTTTAAGGATTCCCTTGATGGCACGCTCTGCACATTCCAGATAAGAATCATCCAGGATTCCAAGACGGATACCTTTCAGGATACCTGCTGCAATGGCTGCTGTTCCGGAAACTTCCTCATAGCTTGTCGGATCATCCAGAACTGTATGCCAGAGACCGCTCTTGCTCTGAAGTTTCTTGAGAGCTGCTGTCTGTGCTTTGTAAGTATCAATGATGAAAGTTTTTACCCCTGGGTTCAGGCTGCCCTTGAACATATCTACATAGTCGAGGATTCCAAGTGTGAACCAGCTGTTACCTCTGCACCAGAAAATTCCACCGAAGTTGTTGCGATCATTGAATGTCCATCCATGATAGAAAAGACCTGTTTTTGTATCATAGAGATATTTGATGTGCATGAGAACCTGATGGATTCCCTCGTTGATCCACTCCTCGTTTTTGTATTTCTGTCCCATTTTGTTGAGGAAAAGCACGGTCATGAACAGAGTATCGATCCACATTTCATTCTCATTGAGACGAACGCCCTGACGATCACCGTTGGCACTTGTCACATGCTGGAAGCCGCCCTCTTTTGTACGCGGAAGACAGTTCATAAGCCAGTCTGCCCAGTTAAGGCAAAGCTTCTCGAACTCCGGATCCTGATACATGTCGTTGAGTTCTGCAAGTGTAAGAAGCGGTGTTGTTGTGTTGATATTTCTGGACGGAAGACCCTGTGCAATGTTTTCCTTGAACCAGTCATGAAGGAACTCTTTGTACTCCTCGTTATTATCTGTTTCCATAATTTTCAGAAGTCCGTAAAGGCCAACGCCCTGCGGCCAGTCCCACTCACGGATACCGAAATCTCTTGCGAAGAATCCGATAGCCTCGCCGCCGTTTTCCTCAAGCTCTTTTGCATTGTCCGGACCACCAAGGTTTAACAGTTTTTCAATTACAAGATTTAATTTTTTTCTTAACTCAGTCTCATTAATATTCATCTGAATACTCCTTTTTTATGATTAATAAATATTAGAAAGCTTTGCTGGATTTTCGCTGCGTCCTGATGTAAGATATAGAAAACATATTTTTACAGTAAGAAGCAGGTTTCAGAAAGCAGGTATTTCCATGGAAAAGATCACTTGTTACGATAAAGTGGATGGCATTTCCCTTGAACATATGGTACGCTACGGAAAATTCGATATGCGTGTCAAACATTTCCACAACGAATACGAGATTTTTTATATTCTGGAGGGTGAACGCCTCTTTTTTTTCAATAACCGAAATTTTGTTGCAGGGAAAGGGGATCTGATCCTCATTGATTCCAATCTGATCCACATGACCAAATCTGTCTCTGACGAGGACACCGGACACAACCGGATCATTCTCTATGTTACCAGAGAAAAAATGCAGGCCATTGACAAGGCCTATCCCGCGCTTCAGCTGGTCCGCTTTTTTCATCAGCAAAGTGGTGTCTTCCATCTGACCCCGGAACAGCAGGAGAATTTCATGGAGCTTTATTATCTTTTCCGCAGCGAGTGCAAGCAGAAAAAACGTGCCTACAAACAGGCTGTGGAACTTGCCGTAGTCTCCTATTTTCTTCATCTTACCAGAGACCTTGACAAGCTTTCTCCCGAAAATCCTCAGCTTCCAAGAGATGGGAAATATAAACATGTGTATGAAATCGCGGATTATCTGTCACAGAACTGTGAGCAGAACCTTTCTCTTGACGAAATAGCAGAACAGTTTTATTTAAGTAAGTATTATATGTGCCGGCTGTTCAAAGAGGTCACCGGCTATTCCATCAGTGAGTATATTAACATTCACCGTATCCAGAAAGCAAGACACTATCTTGAGAACACCGACCTCTCGATCTCCGAGATCACCGGTCTCATCGGATACGGAAGTATGACCCATTTCGAAAAAAACTTCAAAACCTATATGAATATATCTCCTCTGAAATACCGGAAGAACGGAAATCTTCTTGTTCCTTCCGACCATCCGATCAATCCGTGATCCATTTTAAGGATCCGATACATTTGCTTTTTTACACAGATACGGCCGTTACAAATAACCGGCCGTATCTTTTTTTCTTATTACGTTGATTACATTAATCCGAGTACTGTCGGAAGCCATGTGCTGACTGCCGGTACAAATGTTACAAATAACAGGGATACACAGATTGCTGCGAAATATGGAAGAAGTCTTCGCATAACATCCTCAACTTTCAGTTCCGCAACACTGCATCCTACAAAGAGAACGCTTCCTACCGGAGGAGTAATGGTTCCGATGGACAGATTCATAACAATCATAACACCAAACTGGATCGCATCCATTCCAACGCTCTGTGCTACCGGAAGGAAGATCGGTGTGAAGATCAGAAGTGCAGGAGCCATATCCATAAATGTACCAACTACCAGAAGGATGATGTTGATCAGGAGAAGCAGGATCACTTTGTTTGTTGTAAGACCAAGCATCAGGCTGCTGATCGCCTGCGGAAGTCCTGTGAAAGACAGTACGAAGGACAGTACGGAAGATGCCCCGATGATCAGCATAACGATGGTTGTCATACTTGCTGTACTTACAAGAACGTCTTTCATCTGGGAAAGTTTGATGTTTTTGTAAACAAATACTGCAAGAATAAATGCATAAGCTACAGCTACACCGGCTGCCTCTGTTGGTGTGAATACACCGGAAAGGATACCGCCGATAATGATAACGATCAGAAGAAGGCTCGGGATCGCATCAAAAACAGTTTTTACAGCCTCACCAGCTGTGATCTTCTCAGTTCTTTTTACCACATAGCCTTTTTTCTTTGCGTAAACAAAAGCTGCAACCATACAGCAGAATGCCCAGAGAAGTCCTGGGATCCATCCGGCCATGAACAGTGTTGCAACGGAAGCTCCGCCGCTTGCTGCGGAATATACAATAAAAGCGTTTGTCGGAGGAATCAGCTGTCCTACTGGTGCTGTTGCAATGTTTGTTGCTGCGGAAAATCCAGGGTCATAACCCTCTTCTTTTTCCAGTGGGTTCATAACACCACCGATGGCAGTTGCAGCTGCAATACCGGAACCGGAAAGGGAACCGAACATTGCGTTACCTGCGATATTGGTAAGTGCCAGGGAACCCGGGACTTTACCAAGGATCAGCATTGCAAGATTGATCAGTTTTCTGGCTATACCGCCACTGCTCATCAGCTGGCCGGCCAGAATGAAGAACGGAACCGCAAGCATGGAGAAACTGTCGATACCACTGGCCATCTTCTGGGCGGAAATAAACATTCCAAACTGTGGGTTCAGGAACATGATAATTGTGATAAGTGCTGAAGCAATGATACTGAATGAGATCGGCACACTCATTGCCAACATGAAAAAGAATATAACGACCAGGACGATCGCTGCCTGTATCTGCATTTATTTTTCCTCCTTAGCTTCTTTCAGTTCTTTGACGAAACAGACTAATCGCGGTGCTGAATAGAATACCATCAGAACACCACAGATCGGTACACCCATGTAGTAAAACTGCATCGGCAGCTGAAGTGACGCTGAAAGCTGTCCAACAGCGTTCATACATACCATGATTCCTCCGCCGATCATTACGAATATGCTAAGAAGAAGTACTACGATCTCAATGAATATCTTATCGATCAGTGAATTTTTCCTGGTAAATTTGTCAGTGATAAATGTCAGTGCAATGTGCTGCTCTTTTCCGTAAGCATATGGTACACCAAGCATGGTCAGCCAGATCAGTGTGTAACGGACCAGCTCTTCTGTCCAGGAACTCGGATTGTTCAGGATGAATCTTGTAATGATCTGCCACAGGCATCCGAAAACCATGACAACTACAAGGGCAGCCAGTATGTATTCCAAAATCTTATTAACTATCTTTGTCATTACTTTTCCCCTTCTCAGTCTGCGTAACTCTGAATATCATCATAAAGTGCTTTGTACTGGGCACCTTTTTCGTAGAACTCTTTGTGCAATGGCTGTACAGCCTCGATGAATGGTGTCTTGTCGATGTCTCTGTACACATGAACACCATGCTCCTGTGCCTCTTCCATGGCATCGTCCATCATCTGGTTGTACATTTTTTTGTAGTTATCGTTTGTCTTTGCAAGACATTCTTTCAGGTAGTCCTGCTGCTCTTCGGTCAGACTGTTCCATTTCTTTGTACTGATGATATAGATATCCGGATAATACTGATGCTCTGTGTAGGTGTAAGAAGATACCAGATCCTCATGTCCGTCTACAGTAAGAGCAAGCTCCGTACTCTCCGCTCCGTCTACGATACCCTGCTGCAGTGCGGAATATGTCTCACTGGAAGCCATGGTTACCGGTGAACCACCCATATCCTCGATCATCTTCATGGATGTTGTACTGGTCATGGTACGGATCTTCTTTCCGTGAAGCTTCTCCGGGCTGTCTGCACAGATATCATCTTTCAGATAAATACTTCTGGCTCCTGTTGCATAATAACCGATAGCGATAAATCCCTGATCCTCTGTTGCTGTAAAAAGCTTCTGGATCTCTTCACTCTGGTCCATTGCCTTGTAGTAATGATCCTGACTTACAAAAAGGTACGGTGTTGCAAAAATAGCATATCTGTCATCAAACTGGCTTAATGTGTTGGCATTAACCTTGGCCATGTCCAGGATTCCGGCTTTTACAAGCTCGACTTCCTCGTTCTCGCTTCCAAGAACACCGCTGGCGTAAATGTTGATGTCCAGATTCTCTGAAGGGTCTTCACTTACAAACTCACTGAATTTTGCTATGGAGTCTGCGATCTCGGATCCGGCAGTCTGATTATGTGCCAGACGGATCTCAACTTTGTCACTGCTGTTGGAACTTACTACAGATACGAATGTTACCGCAGCTGCAACCAGGCCGACAACCGACACGGTAACTCCCAGCTTTTTCTTAAAGTTTCCCATTCCTTATTCTCCTTTTAATCACACTTCTGTCAGGAAGATTAACCTTGATCAGGGGTCTGCTCTCCTGAAAATCAAAACGCAAACGTCTGCTTCAATTTGAGTTTATTCTAACACCAGATTCTTATGTTTTTTAAGGAAAATTGCTATTTATTTTTATTTTTCAATATATATTGCTCTAAACGACAAGTCATTAACGATTTTTTCTCAGGAAGATGTTTTTGATTTTATACAATTTCCATGCATGGAACTTCCCTGATCTGGCAAAAAAAGCAGCGTCGTTTTCGGGGACGCTGCTTCTTTGCAGAATGATCTTATTATTATAATTTTCTCATAAACGCCATATCTTCTGCCGCATGCTCCGGGTTCATTTCCTCACGGAGGAGGCAGAGATCCGGACGCTCTTTATGGAGCCATTCTGAGATCGCGTGATAATTGATCACACCTTCACCGAGAAGTGTCGGGCAGTACTGTCTGTTTTCATCCAGACGGAAATCTTTAATATGCATGGCTTCGATATATTTTCCGATCTCTTTCAGCCAGCCGCTCCAGTAAGCATCCTGGTCGATCTCCGGGAACTCCAGGATATTGGATGCGTCAAAGATCATGCGGAGATGTTTTTCATCTTTGATAGTGTTCATCACATCCAGAACTGCCTCCAGGTCTTCCAGCGGATGCCAGTAAACCGGCTCAATGGCAGCCTGTACATCCAGACGTGCGGCTTCATCTACGATCCGCTTTACGCTGTCCATCATATGTGGATACCAGACTTTTTTCTCCTCTTTGCTTAAGTGCGGGTAGGCAGTTTCTGTTCCTACTACGGTTGCTCCCAGATCTTTGTTCCATGCGAGACATTTCTTAAATGTTTCTACTGCTTTTGCACGGATCTCATCATCCGGATTTCCAAGATCCATGTAACATCCCATTACCGGGATCTCTATCTGATATTTCTCAAATGCATTGCGGATGCGGTCAATTTTTTCCAGATTGATATCCTCATAACTGTCAATTCCGATAAATGCCTTCGGGAGGGCAAGCTGTGCACACTCATATCCTGTTTCATGAAGGGTACGTGCCAGATCTTCAATTTCCATTTTTCCGTAATCGTGGGCTCTTACTCCGATTTTCATATTGTATTCCGCCTTTCTTATAAGCAGGCAAATCCCCACAGCCATGCGTTACTCTTTACAGCTTTCTTTGCAGACTCACAGGTGATTTCCTGATTGATTTGGTTCTGTCGTTTTCATTGATCTGCCTGTCATTCTAGCATTTCCCTCATATCCAGTTCTCGTCCTTTTCTGCAGAAAATCTTGAAAATTTTGACCTTATCATGCAATATCGTGAACACTTGGCCAAATTCGGTTGTTTTTTCCCAGATGAATCAGTAACATTGAGTCACAAACATACGGACACATCACCGAAAAAAAATTCTGGAGGGTATCGAACAATGAATGAAATTTTAAAAGAACTTGAAAAAAATATCATCGTTCCGGTTGTTGTTCTGGACGATGCAAAAGACGCTGAAAACCTTGCAAAAGCACTTTGCCAGGGCGGACTTCCATGTGCAGAGGTTACATTCCGTACTGACGCAGCTGAGGAATCCATCCGTATCATGTGCGAGAAATTCCCGGAAATGTGCGTAGGTGCAGGTACTGTTCTCACAACTGAGCAGGTTGACCGTGCAATGGGCGCAGGCGCAAAATTCATCGTAAGCCCGGGCTTTGATCCGGAGATCGTAGACTACTGCCTGGAAAAAGGCATCACCGTTCTTCCGGGATGCATCACTCCGTCTGAAGTAGCTCAGGCTGTAAAACGTGGCCTTGAAGTGATCAAATTTTTCCCGGCTGAGCAGTCCGGCGGTCTTGCAATGATCAAAGCCATGTCTGCTCCGTACACAACAGTAAAATTCATGCCGACCGGCGGAATCAGCGCAAAGAACGTTGCATCTTATCTGGAATGTGACAAGATCTTTGCCTGCGGAGGAAGCTGGATGGTTAAGAAAAACCTCATCGAGGATCAGGAATTCGACAAGATCCGTGCCCTGACAGAAGAAGCTGTAAACGTTGCAAAATCTGTACGCGGATAATTAACATCGATCAAAGGAGAACATCATGTCAGAGAAAAAATACGACCTTCTTACCCTTGGGGAACTGCTTCTTCGCCTCTCCCCGCAGGGAAACCAGCGGATGTCCAGAACAAAACTTTTCGAGCAGAACATCGGTGGCGCGGAGTTTAACGTAGCTGCCGGCGCCTCACAGCTTGGCTTAAAAACCGGTCTTGTGGGAAAGATCCCGTCCCACGCCATCGGTCAGCTTGCAAGAAATGAAGTCCATTTCCAGAATGTAAGCGATGAATATCTTCTGGGCGACGACAGTGCAAACGCACGTCTTGGTATCTACTACTACGAAAGTGGTGCCGCTCCAAGAAAACCAGGCGTTGTTTACGACCGTAAAGGAAGCTCCATGACCACCCTTTCCATTGATGAGTTTCCGGAAGTAATGTACCATTCCACACGCTGCTTCCACACCTGCGGAATTACACTTGCCCTGAATGAGCAGGTCCGTGAGACAGCCATTGAAATGATGCGTCGTTTCAAAGAGGCCGGTGCTCTGATCTCCTTTGATGTAAACTTCCGCGGAAATCTCTGGACAGGCGCAGAAGCGAAAGAATGTATCGAAAAGATCCTTCCTCTTGTTGATATCTTCTTCTGCTCTGACAGTACTGCCCGCCTGACCTTCCTGAAAGAAGGCACACCGGAAGAAGTAATGAAGAGTTTCGCGGACGAGTATCCCATCTCTGTTGTGGCTGCCACCCAGAGAATCG
The DNA here is from genome assembly GCA_963598855.1 of Eggerthellaceae bacterium. Classification (GTDB taxonomy): domain Bacteria; phylum Bacillota; class Clostridia; order Lachnospirales; family Lachnospiraceae; genus Blautia_A. The sequence continues at coordinate 12,682 of CAVBVT010000033.1, read as the reverse complement.
TCCACAGCCCGAAAAAACATTCCTTCGGTTCCGTGATCTACGATGCACGCAAGAAAACTTTTGTACAGGAAGAAATGTACAAAGATATCGAGATCGTAGACCGTATCGGAAGCGGTGACGCCTATATCTCCGGTGCCCTCTACGGATTCCTGACCAGCGATAACGATACGGAAAAAGCAATGCAGTACGGAAACGCAGTCAGCGCCCTGAAAAACACAGTCCCAGGCGACCTCCCTGCCATGACTCTGTCTGAGGTGGAAGAAACCATCAAAGAACACCAGACCGGCGGCGACGGACTGGAAATGAAACGGTAATCCTATATTTTATAAATCAAACATTCTCAGTAATACGACCAAAATAAAAGTCCCTGCCTGTGTTTTTACAGGTAAGGACTTTTTTGCTATATAAGTTGCTATATAAACTAATTATTTACCACGTATCGCATCTGCAGATTCTTTTGCTTCTTTTACAAGATCCTGGATTTTTTCGAATTCTCCTTTTCGGATCAGCTCGCCTTTTACCATCCAGCTTCCTCCACAGCACAGAATTTTATCGCAGGATAAATAATCTTTCAGATTTCCCGGATTGATCCCGCCTGTGGGCATGAAACGGATATTATGATAAGGTGCAGCCATTGCTTTGATCATGGCAATTCCGCCGGCCTGCTCTGCCGGGAAAAATTTCACTACTTTTAATCCACGTTTTACAGCCTGTGCCACTTCTGACGGAGTAACACATCCCGGAAAAACTGGAATATTTTTTCCCAGACAGTAATCTACGATCTCCGGATCAAATCCCGGGCTTACCATAAATCTGGCACCGGCTTCCACTGCAAGATCTACCTGCTCTGTGGTAAGTACAGTCCCTGCTCCTACCAGCATCTCCGGGTACTTCTCTGACATAAGGCGGATACTTTCTGCTGCCGCCTCTGTGCGGAATGTCACCTCTGCACAGGGAAGTCCTCCCTTAACAAGAGCCTCTGCAAGAGGAATCGCATCTTTCTCATCTTCCAGAACTACAACAGGAACCACACCAAGTTTCTGAAATTCCTCGATCATATTTTCCATAAAAAATCTTCTCCTTCTATCTCTCAACTACCTCTTAATATCAAAATCCATCTGCATCACATGACGGATCAGTGAAACATCATCTGTAATATTTCCATCTCCGTGAAGGGTATGCTTGATCGCACTGCCGGCCACTCCGAAATTCACGATATCTTCCGGTGTATAATCCTGCATCAGTGCATAAATGATCCCACTGACAAATGCATCTCCCCCACCTACACGGTCCAGGATATGAAAGGTCAGCTTTCTGCTCTCATAAGTTTTTCCGTTATACCATAAATACGCTTTCAGGCTGTTTTCGCTGCAACTGGTTGAATAGCGTACATGTCTGGCAATACATTTCAGATTCGGATATCTCTTTACAAATGCCTCAAAAACCTGCTCCTGCTGTTTCAGATCCGGCTGGAACGGGATATCATCCTTTACATCTCCGGTGCTGTGGTCATTTTCATCTTTCCACAGATGATACGGTTCGATTCCCATCAGCACATTCACATAAGGCAGGCAGGCGGTACAGAATTCCCTTGCCTCTTCCCAGCCCCACATGGTACTTCGAAAATTTCCATCAAAGCTGACTGTCATTTCCTTCTTCTTTGCGATCTTCAGACAATCCATGATCATTTTTCTGTGTCTGGTTCCAAGGGCCGGGGTAATTCCGCTTAAATGCAGCCATGTATATCCGTCCAGCAGTTTTTCCAGATTGATCTGTTGGAAGTCAAATTCATCAAAAGCACTGTGTTTTCTGTCATAGATAACCTTGCTCGGACGGATTCCGTATCCGGTTTCCAGATAATAAGTCCCCAGTCTGTGACTTGGAGTTTCTTCCGGTGTGCTGAAGATCACAGGCATACAGTCCACATCGTTGCTTTTCAGCATCCGCACCGCACTTTTTCCAAGACTGTTATCCGGCACAACAGTAAAATATGTGCTGTCTATTCCCAGATTAGCCAGGGATACGGCTACATTCGCCTCACTTCCCCCATATCTTGCCTCAAAACGATCTGCCATCCGGATTTTTTCACAGTCCGGAGGAGTCAGACGCAGCAGGATCTCACCCAGCGTTATAAATTTCTGTTTTTTCTTTTCTTTCTGAAACATAATCCATTCCTCTTCTGATCAATACTCCAGATATGCACCTTTCATGGGACTCGCAGCATGCTGGCTGAAAAGTCTCAGCACACCTTTTTTATATTTCGGCTCTCTTGGCTTCCAGTTTTTGCGGCGTTCTTTCAGGATTTCATCAATTTCTTCCGCTGTTTTTCTCTCTCCTGCGATTCCGATGATATTCAGCTTTCGTTCCATTACATCAATCTCGATCAGATCCCCTTCTTCTACCAGTGCGATCGGGCCGCCGTCTACTGCCTCAGGGCTGCAGTGACCGATCACTGGGCCTGTGGAAGCTCCCGAAAATCTTCCGTCTGTGATCAGTGCGATACTTTTTCCCAGTTCTTTATCGCTGCTGATCGCCTCAGATGTATAGAACATTTCGGGCATTCCGCTTCCCTTTGGACCCTCGTAACGGATAAATACCGCATCTCCCTTCTGAACCTTGTGCTTCAGAACGGCATCCAGACATTCTTCTTCGCTGTCAAAAGGTCTCGCACGGAGAACAGATTTAAACATTTCTTTCGGGCATGCAGTGTGTTTGATAACTGCGCCTTCCGGTGCAAGGTTTCCTCTCAGAACTGCGATGCTTCCATCTGTGCCGATCGCTTTGTCATATGGACGGATGACGTCCTCTTTTGAAATTTTGATTCCGTATCTCTGGTTAAATTCCTGCAGCCATTTGTCGCACTTTTCATAAAATCCGTTCTTTTTCAGATCATCCAGATTTTCTCCAAGAGTTTTTCCGGTTACAGTCATCACATCAAGATGAAGATGTTGCTTGATCTCTTCCATGATCGCAGGCACACCACCTGCATAGTAGAAGCATTCTGCCGGCCATCTTCCTGCCGGACGGACATCCAGAAGATACCTTGCATTTCTGTGAAGGCGGTCAAAAGTATCTCCTGTGATCTCAATTCCAAACTCATGAGCGATCGCCGGAATATGCAGGAGACAGTTTGTGCTTCCCGAAATTGCCGCATGGACCAGGATCGCGTTTTCAAAACTTTCCATTGTGACGATATCGCTTGGTCGCATATGTTCTGTCTGCGCCAGTTTTACGGCCTGTCTTCCCGCTTCTCTTGCATAGGCAAGAAGATCCGGACTTGTTGCAGGCATCAGTGCGCTTCCCGGAAGTGCAAGTCCCAGTGCTTCTGCCATGATCTGCATGGTAGATGCTGTTCCGATGAAAGAACATGCTCCACAGCTCGGGCAGGCATTACATTTCGCCCAGTCCAGTTCCGCTTCATCGATCTCGCCGCGCTCATATTTTGCGCTGTACATTCCAAGCTGTTCCAGTGTCAGCATCTCCGGTCCTGCATTCATGGTTCCACCCGGAACTACAACAGAAGGAATATCCACTCTTGCCAGTCCGATGAGATTTCCCGGCATTCCTTTGTCGCAACTTGAAAGATAAACTCCCGCATCAAACGGTGTGGCATTGGCATGGATCTCGATCATATTTGCGATCATCTCACGGCTCGCCAGACTGTAGTTGATCCCGTCTGTTCCCTGGCTTTCTCCGTCGCAGATATCTGTACAGAAATAGCGTGCTCCGAAACCACCGGCTTCTGCCACTCCTTTTCTGACTTCTTCCACCAATATATTCAGATGGCCGCTTCCCGGATGGCTGTCTCCATAAGTGCTCTCAACCATAACCTGCGGTTTTCCAAGATCTTCTTTTTTCCATCCGGTCCCGATTCTTAACGGATCTAATTCCGGAGCTAATTTACGCATTTCCTGACTTTTCAAGTTCATGATGTTTTCCTCCTTTTATGGATCTATCTCATGTGCAGAACGAATATTTCCACAGCAATGTTTCTTTGTATCTCTGGCGCCTTGCTTGATCATGGCTACACTATAACAATTGGATTTTTGGCTTTCAATACATATGATGTATATAATTATTTTTGAGCAAAAAGCCAAAAAACAGGCAGAGATATACGCATATTCTCTACCTGTTTTTGTATATTTTTACTATATTCTCTTTATAAACGTTTTTATATGCCCATATACGTCAGATATATTTACAGATCTGTCTTTTTAACCTGGATATCTTTTTTTCTTTTTTCCAGGAGCTCTATGATCACCTGTCGGTTATAGGTCAGGTGCATGCTTATGGCGCATTTTGCCCCAACAGGATCTCTGTGCTCAATGGATGTAACGATCGCCCTGTGGGTCTCCAGAGTTTCCTGCATAAGACTTCTGTAAGTTATGCTGGCAAATATCACGACGGAGGTATTGATCACCGGAAGCAGCCGTTCTATTACCATATTTCCGCTGAGTTTCGCCAGATAACTGTGAAACTCGATATCCTTCTGAATATGATTATGGCCCTGCTTGTATAGAAACTCAACTTCGTCACATAATTCCCGCAGTCTCACGATCTCTTCCTTCGTTGCCTTCCTGCACGCCCAGGCCGCAATTTCCGGTTCCAGCATAAGCCTCACATCAAAAAGATCCAGTGCAAGCTGATACCGGTCTTTGATCTGGCCAAATCCCAGAACATCATTTTCCATATAAACAGTACTAATCACATAGGTTCCGTCTCCCCGCCGTACCTCAAGGATCCCCCTGCTCACCAGGCCTTTCACCGCTTCACGTACTGTACTTCTTCCAACTCCAAATATCTCCGCAAGCTCAAATTCATTCGGGATTTTCCCACCGATCGTAATCTGATTATCCAGGATATATTTCATTAACTGATCTTCTGTTTTCTGTCCAAGAGTCTTTTTTATCTGTACTTTTTTCTGGTTCATTTTATTATCTCCAAATAATATATCCCGCATAGATCAGATACAAGCACACCATGGAAATTCCCTCTTTCCGGCTGATCTTACGCTTTGTTCCGGCGTAGATCCATACGATCAGGGAAAAGCCGATCAGGATCGCAATGTCGATAATATTCTCCCGGATCAGTGCCATCGGATTAAGGACTGAAGCAATTCCAAGTATCATCAGAATATTGAAAATATTGGAGCCTACCGCATTTCCCACAGCCATATCCACTTCATTCTTTCTGGCTGCAACCACAGATGTTACAAGCTCCGGAAGGGATGTTCCGATGGAAACAATGGTCAGTCCCACCAGTGTCTGGCTCATTCCCAGGTCAATGGCAATGCGGCTGGCTGCATCTACGGTAATATCTCCGCCAAAAGCAATGGCAAGTGCGCCTCCAACAATAAAGAGAATGCTCTTCGGCCAGGAAAGGATGCCTATTTCTTCTTCCAGTTCTTCAATTCCTTCAATCTCCACATTTTTTCCTGCTACTCTGGCTTTCATGGCACTTCGTATCATCGCCACAATATAGCCTGCAAAAAATCCCAGCAGGATCATTCCATCCAGATGGCCAAGATTCATTCCACTCTTATCTCCCACCGCCAGGATTCCAAGTCCCAGAAGCAAGAACGCACAGATCAGGGAAAAAGGAATATCTCTTGTGACGGTTTCCTTCTGCACCAGGATTGGGGTCAGGATGGAACAGACTCCAACAACCATCATCAGATTAAAAATGTTGGAACCTACCACGTTGCTGATAGCAAGTTCGTTGTTATTGACCAATGACGCAGTGACACTGACTGCAGTTTCCGGAAGGGATGTTCCCATTGCTACAATGGTAAGACCGATGATGATCGGCGGCACTTTCAGTCGTTTTGCAATACTGGAGCTTCCTTCTACGAAGAAATCCGCACCCTTCATTAGGAAAGCAAAACCAATCACAAGAAAGACTAACACTAGGATCAGGGGTGAACTGTTTACCAGATTTTCCATTTTTCTTCTTCTCACTTTCTGTTTTTCATTTCCCATGACCTGGAGATTAATTGCCCATATGACATAAAAAAGACCCATGTATGCCCTGCTATAATAAAATATAGCAAAACATACATGAGTCTCATTCTTTAAGATTTGCCAGGTTTTTCAGAAAAAACCGGGTCTGTTGACAAATCACACTTACGTGCGAACTACTCCCTCATGGAATTTACGATTTTTCTAATTTAACAGAATTATTGTGAAAAGTCAACCCTGATATCATCGATCCTGTATTTTTATGCTTGCTGCTTCCTGGTTGCACGGCATATCAGCAAAAATCCAACCAGCGCAAGTACTGCCGAAGTTCCAACCATCACACTGACTCCTGCATACTGGCAGATAAATCCTCCAAAATAAGTAGCGATCAGAGATCCGGCTGTCATGGTTGTGGCAAGATATGTCTGTGCTCTTACCGCATCTTCTGCTGCAATAGCAGAGCCCACATACTCCACAGACCCCACCGTATACAGAGCAAAACCGCCCATCTGGAAAATCTGTGCTACATAAAGCCAATGATAATTCGGTGCCAGCAGTATGATCACTGCCTTCATCAAAAAACACAGGCCGGAAAAACGAACCAGTTTTCCGCAGGATGTTTTTTTCAGCAGCCATGAAAATCCAAACATTGCCGGAAGCTCCAGTACTCCCGCAATAGCAATGGCTGTTCCCTGCTCTCCCGCCCCCGCTCCTTTTGCCTCTGTGATCTGCTGCATAAAGGTGCTGACAAGATTATGACTGATATAAAACAGGATACTTCCGGCAAGAAAAAGAAATAAGAAGGAGTATTTTCCAAAAAATGTTTTTACGGAAGTATCCCGTTTTTCAGATGTGGCGTTGTCCACATCCACAGTTGTTGCCGTTTCTACCGGGCTGAAATCTTTTTTCCCTGTACTCATCTGAAACAGGATTGCCGCTGCACACAGGATCGCACCTGTTCCAACAGTAAGAAATGCCACGATCTGAATTCCCGTACTTCCGATCAGCCTGCCCGTGATAAAGGAAAACACACTGTATGCCAGAGATCCCATGCCTCTTGCCACCGGAAAATTCACCGGATGGCCTGTCTGCTCACTCTCTGTTGCGAGAGAATTTGACAACGACGGTAATGTCTGTAACGCCACGCACCCCACACCGATTCCAAACACCGCCACCGCTGTTATCCCTTTATTCAGCATCATCAGGATTCCTGCTACCAGGATCACAGCCCCCTGAACCGCGATCACACCAGATGTTGTAAAAGCTTGGGTCTTCTGGATCAGTTCTGCCAGCCCCAGCTGTATGACAATAGCCAGAGCACTGGCAGTTCCCATAACAATACTAACATGACTGTCGTGAAAATCCATTGATTTCAAAAAATTACTGCAATAGCAGATAATTACCCCATATCCGCCCCAGAGCATGATCTGGATCAGGGCATACCAGAATTTTGTCGCCCATCCACTTTTTTTCATGATCATAACCTCTCTTCCGTTACTTCACTCAACTTCGGAATGGACTGTGCCGCACCAGAACGTGTCACTGCGATCGCCGATGCCTTTGTAGCCAAAGCTAATGCTTTTGCCGCATCTCCTGTCCCGTAATACGTTTTTATAAAAAATCCGGTAAAGGTATCTCCGGCGCCGGTAGTATCCACTGCCTGAACTTTACAGGCTTTCTGAAGTTCCCTCACTTCTCCCTTCTGGAAAAAAGCTCCTCTGGTTCCCATTGTCAGAACTACTGCTGAAGCTGGATATTTTTTCTGCATCTCATCCAGGATATCATTCGGCTGCTTTTTCCCGGTCAGCTGTTCCCCTTCGATCTCGTTGACAAAGAACAGATCCACACAGCTCAGATCCAGATCCTGCAGATATTTTTCCATAGGCGATGGATTGAGGATTATCTTCAGATTTTTTTCTTTTGCCTTGGATAAAAGATACGGAAGATTACTGATCTCATTCTGAAGAAGAAGCATTTCTCCCGCCTGCATATCTCCCAGTACTTCATCAATATAGCTTTCAGAGATCCTGCGGTTGGCTCCGCCAAAAAGAATGATGGAATTCTGTCCATGTTCATCAACCTGAATTACCGTATGGCCGCTTTTTCCGGAAATCATCTGGATTTTCCCGGTATCTACCCCTGCTGATGCAAGCATCTTTACAAGGATTTTTCCGTTTTCATCATCTCCCACAAGTCCGGCGTGTGCCACATCCATCCCAGCCCTTGCAAGTGCCACCGACTGATTCAGGCCTTTTCCTCCACAGTTCTGGTCAATCCCGGAGGACGCAATAGTCTCTCCGGGTTTCACGATACTTTTTACGCGGTAGGTATTGTCCACATTCATGGAACCAAAATTGAGTATTTTCATCAGTTATAAGCCTCTATTCCACGCTCTACGATATCCCAGAATTTCGGAGTATCGATATCAATGGCTACAAAGCTGTTCGGTTTGTTATCGGAATAATGGAAGAAATCACAGTTTGTTCTTCCATAGCTCTGTGTGCTGCGGATATCAATCTCTGTATACATTTCTTTCAGGGTCAGTACTGTCGGGTCGATCAGATATGCGATCGTCACTGGATCGTGAAGAGGGCCGCCCTCCCAGCCATATACTTCCTTCTGTGTCTTGCTGAAAAATGTCATCAGATCCACAAACAGCTGTCCTGCCGGGTTTTTATGTTTGCCCATACGCTCAATGATCTCCGGATAGCAGAGTACTTTTCTTGTAACATCCAGACCTGCCATCACGATCTTTCTTCCGCTTGTAAAAACTACATGAGCTGCATCTGCGTCGGTAATTACGTTGAACTCCGCTGCAGGTGTAACATTTCCAAGCTGATAGCAGCCACCCATCAGGACGATTTCCTTGATCTTCGGAATGATGTCCGGGCAGAGACGCATAGCCATGGCAAGGTCTGTCATCGGACCTGTGGTTACCATTGTGATATCACCGTCGGAAGCAAGAAGTGTATCAATGATAAACTGTACACCATGTTTCTCTTCTTTTTTCTTTGTAAGCGGTGCAAAAGTCGGGCCGTCCAGTCCGGATTCCCCGTGGATATCACCTGCTACTTCCGGCTTGTTCCGGATCATCGGCTGACCACAGCCCTGATATACCGGCACATCCAGTCCCAGATACTGGCATACATTCAGTGCGTTTCTTACTGTTTTTTCGATTGTCTGGTTTCCTGCTACTACGGAAATTCCCAAAAGATCGATCAGCTCACTTTTTGCAGCAAGCATGATCGCAATCGCATCATCATGTCCAGGATCACAGTCTAAAATGATTTTCTTCTTCTCCACCATTGTTATTACCTCCGTCTACAATCGCCTTTAAATTTTTTTCCATTTCCATACACTGCGTCTCACTGATAAAAAGCTTTCTCTGCTTTCTGTTCAGTTTTCCTTCATCACATAAACGCTGTATGGCTCTTGTTGCAGTCCGAAGATTGATTCCTGATTGATTGGCCAGCTCTTCCTGGGTCATCTGCACCAGACATTCCCCTTCTTTTCCATGTTCCCGGTAGATCTGCGTCAGCAGATACATCAGCCGCTCCTGACCTGAAAGGAACATAAATGTCCGTTCCTTCCTGGACTGGTCGTTCAGACGTTTCATCATCACCTGAACCTGTTTCAGCATGGTGGATACATCTTTTTCGATCCACTGTCGAAATGCCTGTTTTGTAAAAGTGATCATCGTGCAGTCTGTCATCGTGATCAGTGTAGTGATATACCTGTGGTATCCCATATAAAACTCCATGGCTCCGAACAGCTCAATCGGTTCAAACCATGTATAATCGTATACCACTTCATTTATCCTGTAATCAGCTGCTTTTACCCTGCCTCTGATCAGAATATAAAGCCTATCCGCTTCCTCCCCGGCATCAATAAATACCGTGCTTTTTGCAATATGCACCACCTCTGCGCTCTCCATGAGTGAAGTTGGTGCATTGGCAAGAAGCGTTCGAAGCTCTTTCCGTTTTTCTTCTGGCATCATTCTGCCCAGTTTTTCCAGATCAATCATATTTTCTCTTCTGCCTGCTTTTTTCTGAAAGCAAATGTACACTTGGTTTTCATGGTCTTAATTATACTCAGCCCCGTTTTCTTCAACAGGACATTTGCCCTATTATTTTAAAGAAAGCGGAATCTTGTGGATTCCGCATAATTGTGAACTATAATTTTTATGTATTTCGCACAACGATTTTTTAATCACGTGTTTTTTCGCAATCCGCATTTGAAACTTATCTGCATCCGATTTTCCTTAAAATCTGTAAAACTCCGTCTTCACTGTAAGAAGGACACACTTCTTTGGCTGCCGCCTGCACCTCCGCTCTGGCATTGGCTACTGCATAGCTCATTCCTGCTTTCTGAAGCATAGCAATATCATTGAGGTTATCTCCGAATGTGCAGGTTTCCTCTGGAGAAATTTCTAGGCACTGCTGGATAAATTCGACAGCTATACTTTTCTCGCCATGTGGCGGAGTGCTGTCCATCCACTCTTTTCCCGCTGCTGCCAGTGTCACCTTATCCTTCCACGCCGGTGTAAAATATGGAGCACAAAGTTCCTCACATCGTTCCGGATGATAAACCGAAAACTTCAGCACCTGTTTTCCCTCAAGGAAAGAAAGGTCGTCCACTTTTCTCATATCATAGCCATAGGAATCCCTGAGCCACCGGAACATCCTTCCATTTTCATCTTCCGCATAACAACACTCCGGTGTGGCAATAAAGCAGTCACATTCCGGCATTTTTTCTTTTACCATACAGTGCATACTCTTCCAGGTCTCGTCTGGAAGTGTGTGTACCTTCAGGATCTTATCATTCTTCCGGATCACCGTACCGCCATCCGATACAAAATACACCAGCTCCTTCACCGGTTCAAACAGCTTCCTCTCACTGTCATACTGCCGCCCTGAACACACTACGAAGGTGATTCCCATCTCTGCCAGTTTTCGGATAGCTGTCATATATTCCGGATTGATGGTCATGGTGCCATCTTTAACCAAAGTTCCATCTACGTCTGTTGCGATTAGTTTTATCATGTTGTTTTTACTCCTCTCCCATCTGAAACACCAGTATCCTCTCTCTCGGATTTTTCCCGTCAAAAAGATCTTGGCAATCGATTTCGTCCAGGAATTCCAGTTCATCTACGGTCATCAGATATGAGATATATTCATCAGATGGATAATAGAAAAACAGCAACATTTCTCTTGTTTTTTCGTACCAGGATTCCCGGATGCGTCCGATGACGCTTCTCAGTATTTCCACAGAAAACGGATTAAAAAAATAAAATCTATCTGCGGATTCCGGCACCTGAAAAAGAGCTGCATTTTCCAGTATAAAAGAGGTTTTTGCCCCGGAAACAGCACGCTGCCTGTTTTCTTCTGCAGTTTTTATCATACGTTCATCGTACTCCACGCCTGTAGTCCGGCATCTGACCTGCCATGCCAGGAAAAAATCCACCCTGCCTTTTCCACATCCATAATCGATCAGATGATTCTTTTTCCCCAGATATCCACAATAAGCCAGCCGTTCCAGCACCCCGTACGGCGTTGGCTCATATGGATAACAGTACTGATCCGATCGGGAATCGTCACGACCAGTGGTTTTGATCTTCAGCAGCTTATCATATTTTACTTCATTTTGATCCATTGTACTGTCAATCTCCGTTCCCTACATCGGGCAGCTTTTTTTCTCTTCTTTGTCCATATCCCCACGGACATATCTGGCATTGAATTCCATATTGATCTCACGGATTTCCTTCTTCCCGTCAATATAATCCTGATACATATCCGCAAGTCTGGCCATACAGCCATCACAATTCGCGGAAATATTTCCGAGTGATTCCTCCACTATTTGTTTACGTTCTTCTTTTGTTGTATCTTTGATCAGATATCCTGACATTGTTTTTTCCTCCTACTAAGTTCACCTGTATTTCAAATATGCTTCATTTTTATTGCTACTCACTTTTTATGTTTTCTATATATCCGCATTTAGGGAATTCACCGTATCCCCAATAAAATAATTATTTTTTGAATTTTATCCCATTTATACTTTTTAAGATAATATCTTTATTCTTGTCATGAAGATAAACTTTATTTAATCTGGACTTTTTGTATTTCAGATAAGTTCCCTCAGTTCGCTCAATCAATAGCTTAGTAAAGTATCTTTCCCAACTGAAGAAATCGCTACTCTCAATATATTCTTCTGGTGTCTCCAGGATTTCCCGAATCACATTCTCTTTAAGCATTCCTGAGTTTAAAATGATCCATTCGAATGACTCCGGTAAATACAAATGGATATTCTTTCTTTTTTGACATTGTTTATATAACCGGTTCATTTCTGCTCCAATGGCAGCTCCATCTGCAATCACACAGATTTTCTTATCGCCCGCCTTTTGCAGCAAGCCAAAAATTTTTGTTTTCCCATGTGCACTTTCGCATTCCAGATCCTGTTCTTCACTTACCGAGTGAAAAAAATCATATCCTGAATTTGAATCTTCAACAATTATTTTTTCCGGCTTTATTGGCAAAACGTTTTCATCAGAATATATTCTATACATTTGCTGGTATACTTTTCGCGTATTCTGGTATTTTCCCGAGGAATACAAACCATATATTTCCTCTACACTATAAGGTAGATTATATAAATTTTCTCTGGTTATTAACACATATACCAGTTTACAACTTTATAAATGGTAGACTTGCTGACGAATGAGCTGTTTT
>CAVBVT010000032.1:0-24822 GCA_963598855.1 Eggerthellaceae bacterium | reverse complement strand
TCATATGAGGATACAGAGCGTAGTTCTGGAATACCATTGCGATATCACGGTCTTTCGGCTCTACATCGTTCATAACCTTGTCACCGATCTTCAGTGTACCACCGCTGATCTCCTCAAGACCTGCGATCATACGAAGTGTTGTAGATTTACCACATCCAGACGGTCCTACGAAAATGATGAACTCTTTATCTTCGATCTCCAGGTTGAAATCTTTAACAGCCTGGAATCCGTTTGGATAAGTTTTATTAATGTGAGATAATGATAAACTTGCCATTGTTGTTTCCCTCCAAATTAATTATATTGTTTTTTTACGTAATTTCCTTTGCTGGTTAACAGTATATCGAAAATGGAGGAAAAGAGCTAGAGCTGAATCGTACAAAGTTTCAAGCAGTTTCTTGTCATTCTGACGAAAAAACGAGAGGGGATTTTTCGTCATTTTGTCAAAACGACGGTTTCGTATGGACATGTTCACCAAATAGTATACCGTATTCCGGCGAAATCCTCAATATCTGAAAAAAATCCAAAAGAGTTATTTACAACTAACTATAGTTGGAGTATACTACTTTAATAGGAAAAAGAAAAGTTTTCTCAATAATAAAGGAGGGTTCAGATTGCAGAATACAGAAACTGAGAAAGATGAGAAGAGAACAGGATGTTACCGACACACACAGATGCAGAAGGATCTTATTATAGAGAAGCTGAAGGAACGGGGCCTGCGCATTACCAGACAGAGGATGATCCTTCTGGATATTATCCTGGAGGGAGAGTGCTCCTGCTGTAAGGAGATCTACTACAGAGCCTCTGCCCTGGATCCGAAGATCGGTGTGGCAACCGTATACCGCATGATCAATACTCTGGAGTCCATCGGGGCTATCAGCAGAAAGAATATGTACCGTGTGGCCTGCAGCACAAAAGGAGCCTGCACAGTGGAGCTGGATGATGATACGATCTGTCACCTGTCCGGGCAGAAGCTTAATGAAGTCATTCTTGCAGGACTGAAAGCCTGCGGAGAAATAAGCGGGCAGAATATCCGTACACTGGCACTGCTTCCTGTACATGAGATCGGATAAATGACCTGTGCTGTATAACACAATATAATAGGAAGAAACAGTTTGGCAAAACTAAAAATTAGAAAGACTGAACTATTAGTAAACCTAAACTGTTAGAAGAAATTAACTGAAAACTATATGAATTGTTTTAAAATTTCACAAAAAAGTACTGGACATTTGCATGCAAGTAGCTTATAATGATGAAAATGCTGAGGCGGTCACATAAATACCCTCTCACAAAAGATCAATAAAAAACAAAATATCAATCAGGAGGAAAATTATCATGGTAGATTTCAAATTTAAAAAATCAGGACTTTTTGCAGCAGGTGTTCTTTTCGGAACAGCAGGAATCAAGATCCTTACAAGCAAGGATGCGAAGAAACTTTACACAGGATGCACAGCAGCCGTTTTAAGAGCGAAAGACTGCATCATGAAGACAGCTACAAACCTTCAGGAAAACGCTGAGGATATCTACGCTGAGGCTAAGGGAATCAACGAGGAGAGAGCTGCAGCAGAAGAGGCTGTAGAGGATGTTGAGACAACAGAAGAGACTGTAGATGAGGATGCTTTCAAAGAGACAGCAGAAGAGACTACAGAAGAAGCAGCAGAAGAGAAAGCTGAGTAAAGAGGCGAGTTCCCGTGAAATTTTTTATCAAACATGAGACAAGAGGCAGGATCCGTATCCACCTTGATCAGAAGAGAATGAGTTATGAGCAGGCTGATACACTGGCATATTATCTTGAGAACCTTAACGGAGTAGTTACTGCCAAGGTGTACGAGAGAACCTGTGATGCAGTAGTAACTTATCAGGGAAGCAGAGATGAGATCATCCGTGGGATCAGAGCATTCCATTATCAGGATGTGGAAGTTCCTTCCCAGGTACTGCAGAACTCAGGAAGAGCCCTGAATTCAGAGTATCAGGAGAAACTGATCTCCAAGGTAATCTATCATTACGGAAGAAAGCTTTTCCTGCCATATCCGCTGAATGCGATCTATACAACAGCTACTTCCCTGAAATATATCTGGAAGGGTATTGATACACTCCTTCACCGAAAGATCGAGGTACCGGTTCTGGATGCAACCGCTATCGGCGTATCTGTATTCCGTCAGGACTTCGGTACTGCAGGCTCCATTATGTTCCTGCTTGGAATCGGAGAGCTTCTGGAGGAATGGACACATAAGAAATCTGTTGGTGATCTTGCAAGAACCATGTCACTGAACGTAGGCAAGGTATGGCTTAAGAAGGATGACCAGGAGATTCTGGTAGAGTCCGGTGAAATCCAGCCAGGAGATGAAGTTGTAGTAAGATTAGGTACTGTTATTCCGTTTGACGGAACTGTTACAGATGGAGAGGCTATGGTTAACCAGGCATCTCTTACAGGAGAGTCTGTAGCGGTATGCAAGAAGCTGGACAGCGTAGCTTATGCAGGTACTGTTGTTGAGGAAGGCGAGATCACGATCCGCGTGAAGACAGTAGGCGGTTCCAGCCGTTACGATAAGATCGTTACCATGATCGAGGAATCAGAGAAGCTGAAATCTTCTCTTGAAGGCAAGGCAGAGCATCTGGCAGATAAGCTGGTACCGTACACACTTGGCGGAACAGCACTTACCTATCTGATCACCAGAAATGCTACCAAGGCACTTGCGATCCTCATGGTAGATTTTTCATGCGCTCTGAAGCTTGCAATGCCGATTTCTGTACTGTCCGCGATCCGTGAGGCTGGTACACATAAGGTAACAGTCAAGGGCGGTAAGTATCTGGAGGCTATGGCAGAGGCAGATACCATTGTATTTGATAAGACAGGAACACTGACCAAGGCGAAACCAACAGTTGTGGATGTGGTATCATTTGATGATAACAATCCGGATGAGATGCTTCGTATCGCAGCATGTATGGAGGAACATTTCCCACACTCCATGGCCAAGGCCGTTGTCAGCGCAGCCAAGAAGAAACATCTGGCCCACGAGGAGATGCACTCCAAGGTTGAATATATCGTAGCACACGGTATTTCCACAACAATTGAAGATCATAAAGCTGTGATCGGAAGCTACCACTTCGTATTTGAAGATGAGAAGTGTGTGATCCCGGAGGATGGCCAGGAGAAGTTTGAGAATATTCCGGAGGAGTATTCCCACCTTTATCTTGCGATTGACGGACGGCTTGCAGCCGTGATCTGCATCGAGGATCCGCTCCGTGAGGAGGCGAAGGCTTCTGTTGAGGCATTGCGTGCAGCAGGAATCTTCAAGATCGTTATGATGACAGGTGACAGCGAGCGTACAGCAGCAGCCATTGCCAGACGTGTAGGCGTGGATGAATATTATTCCGAAGTACTTCCGGAAGATAAGGCTAACTTTATTGAGAATGAGAAAGCTGCCGGAAGAAAGGTTATCATGGTAGGTGACGGAATCAACGATTCACCTGCACTTTCCGCGGCCAATGTTGGTATTGCCATCAGCGATGGAGCCGAGATTGCACGTGAGATCGCAGATATTACAGTAGGCGCAGATGATCTTCAGGAGCTTGTAGTCCTCAAGGAGATCAGCAATGCCCTGATGAAACGTATCAGACGTAACTACCGTTTCATCGTTACTTTTAACGCAGGTCTGATCGCCTGCGGTGTTGCAGGAATCCTGCAGCCGACTACATCAGCACTTCTGCATAATACTTCCACACTGGCAATCAGCCTGAAGAGCATGCAGAATCTGCTTCCATAGAAATTTTTCATAACTGAGCGAACATAAATGCAGACAGCCGTATCAGAGGAGAAATACTTCCTGATATGGCTGTCTGTTTGTGTTATCAGCGTAAAATGGAGCAATCAGTTTTACTCCCTTGGAAAAGGCTCGCTTTCCAGTTTCAGACCATCGGCCATATGATACCGTTTCTTCCCGGTGTCCGACGGAAGCGGCCGGTTGTGCAGACTTCGGTATCTGGAAGGACTCATATGGTAAAATTTTTCGAAAGTATGGGCAAAATGCTGCCTGCTGTTATACCCGGAAGAAAAGGCGATATCTGTAATATGCAAAGTACTGTTGCTAAGGAGAAAAGCGGCCTGTTCCATGCGCTTGCGGTTAATGTAAGTGTTGATGGTGCAGCCGTTTTTTTCTGTAAAAAGTGCTTGGAGATAGGACTTGTTGATCCCTGCATATGCGGCAATGTCAGGGATAGAGAGCTCCTCCAGATAATGTTGGTCAATATACCTGAGAGCTTTTTTCAGGTAAGCACTTCCCTGTGTACCCTGACTGAAACGTGCGCAGAAGGCAAGTTCTGTAAGCATGCGGCAGAAAAGCAGGAAAAAGAGAAATTCTTCTTTCACGATATCACCGGAGCAATGCTGCAAAAAGGTTAAAAGATCTTTCAGGCTGTATCCAAGATTCCGGGAATCTGTGCCGGAACAGAATGGCTGTGCGGATTTACGTAAATTCCAGAACCGGAAAAATTCAGGATCTTTTTTCAGGATGAGATCCAGGGGAACCGGACTTTTTTCGGAAGTAAGGGAGAATTCCAGATTCAGGATCGAGCAGGGAAAACCATCTGGAATTTCCAGGCGGTGAGGCACATCCGGCTGGATAAAGATAAACTGACCGGTTTTCAGCGGAAATTCTGTATCCTGTTTGCCGTCCAGACAGTAAACCCGGCAGAAACCGGAGGTGATATACATGATCTCATAACTTGCGTGGGTATGATGCTCCATATGATAGTAAGGCAGGGAAAGTGCATAAAAAGCGGAGATATGGAAATACCTGGAAGAATCCTGAAAAACATCTGACATGGAAAAACCTCCTTCAAAATGTATCTGTCAGAAAGTATAGCACAGAAAAATAAATGCGACAATATATTGCATTTTTGCATCTATGGGATGATACCTGTCACCTTGCCGAAGTTCAGATGCTATACTGAGAACAGCAAAAAAATCGAGAGGCATGGTGTATCTTGTTTCGGATGCCCCGGAAAGGATGATGATAGACATGAAAACAATTGAATTGCACGAAAACGGTCTGGATATCCAGTTCCGTATCAGAGAAAACGGTGTTGTGGAACTTGCAGATTTTTCCGCACAGGAAGTAAAGAAAGAAGCTATGGAGCCAAAAGAGGATATCTATTATCCTGCTGTAGAGATCCACAGAAGCGGCACAGGAAGTCTGAACATGCACGCTTATAAAAATAATATTAATCAGTCCTCTGTGGATTTTGTTTATGAGAAACATGAACTGAAAGAGCTGTCCGGCGGAAAAGAATTGGAGATCGTGATGACATCTCCGGAGAAATTGAAAGCAGTATATCACATGCGTCTTTTTGACGGAGTCCCGGCAGTGCAGACCTGGACAGAGATCACCAATGAAGGAAGCGAAGACCAGGGCCTTACCTATGTTTCTTCCTTTGTATATCAGGGAATCTCCAGAGGCGGCGAGAAACCATATTATAAAAAAACTGACATTTATGTTCCGTTTAACAGCTGGTCCTGCGAGGCACAGTGGCAGAAATATGACGCAGAAACACTGAATCTCAACGGTATGATGGTAGATGGATTTAACCATCAGGGATATGGCCTGAACCGCTATTCCTACAGCGGAAAAGGTTCCTGGTCTACCTGCGAATATCTTCCAATGGGAATTGCAGAGGACAGGGAAACAGGAGAGACCTATATATTCCAGGTTGAGAGTTCCGGACAGTGGCTTGTAGAGTATGGTTCTGCACAGGGTGGAAACTTATATGTTACATTAAGCGGTGCCGCAGAGCAGGAGCACGGCTGGTATAAGAACCTGAAACCAGGGGAAAGCTTTTCTACAGTGCCGGCAGGTGCAGCAGTTGTAAAGGGCGGCCTGAACCCGGCAGTGGCAGCACTGACACGCTACCGCAGATGCGTGCGCAGGCCAAACCAGGATGATGTGAAATTAAACGTGGTATTTAATGACTACATGAACTGCCTGATGGGAGATCCTACAACAGAGAGAGAACTTCCGATCATTGACAAGGCAGCAGAACTTGGCTGTGAATATTACTGTCTGGATGCAGGATGGTATGACGATGGATTTTGGTGGGATCGTGTCGGTGAGTGGAAGGAAGCACCAGGAAGATTTCCTGGCGGCCTGAAAGAAGTCTGCGACTATGCCCACAGCAAAGGCCTGAAAATGGGACTCTGGCTGGAAATCGAAGTTATGGGTGTTGCCTGCGAACTGGCAAAGAAACTTCCGGATGACTGGTTTATCTGCCGCCATGGCAAACGCCACATTGACAACAAGAGATATCTTCTGGATTTCCGCAATCCGGAAGTACGGAAATACTGCCGTGATGTTGTGGACAGACTGATCGATGATTACGGTGTGGAATATTTCAAAGTGGATTACAATGTTACCATGGGATATGGAAGTGAGCTGAACAGCGACAGCTGCGCAGATGCCATCCGTGAACATTATGAGTGCCTGCATCAGTGGTATGAGGAGATCTTCCGCGACCATCCGGATCTTGTTGTTGAGAACTGCAGCTCCGGCGGACAGCGTATGGATTATGGCATGCTGAAAGTATTAAGCCTGCAGTCAACCAGTGACCAGACGGACTATATTTATAATGCAAATATTGCAGCCAACGTTGCCAGTGCAGTAACACCGGAGCAGGGCGGCATGTGGGTTTATCCTTATGAGGATGAGGAAGAGCATGTGGTCTACAATGTAGTCAACGGTATGCTTCTCCGCCCGTATATCAGCGGTATGGTTTGGAAACTTGGTGAGAATTCCATGAACCGTATGAAAGAAGGAATCGCCCAGTACAAAGAAATCCGTGAAGAAGTCCGTGACGGTGTGCCGTTCTTCCCACTTGGATTCGGAACACTGAAATCCGAAGTTCTGGCTTACGGAATCAAGGCAGAGAAAAATACATATCTTTCCGTATGGACACCAGGCACAACAGAAGCAGTGATCCCCCTTGAAGATTCCGAAAAGATCAGCAAAGTATCTGTTATCTATCCGAAAGAAGAAATGTGTGAATATAAAGTAGAAGATGGAAAACTTGTGGTTAAGATGCCGCAGGAAAAAACAGCCAGATTCTTTAAGATCGAGATGAAATAAGAGATAGTAAAGTCCCCCACCTCTCATTCCGCAATTGAAGTGGGGGATTTCCTTTTATTTAATATCCGCTCCGGGCTTCATGATGTGAAGCAGGATCACAGAACAGATAATTGCACCGATACCAGGAATGGCACCGCCGATTCCCACATACCGGAGTCCCACATGTCCAACGATCACACCGCCCATAGCAGAACCAGCTGCGATTCCGAAGTTAAAGAAAACCGAGATCAGAGAAGAAGCCAGATTCACGCAGGCCGGATGCTCTCTTGTGGCGATTTTCAGGAAGTGCATCTGCAGCGGAGAATTCAGAAGATACATTACAACGCCAAGAGTAAACAGTACGATCCCTCCGCTTACCAGATTATGGGTAGCGATGGGAAGAAGCAGCAGGCATACAGTCTGGATCACATAGATCAGCGGCAGTGTACGGATACCGCTTAAGTTGGCAACCTGTCCGGAACTTACATTACTGATAATAGCTGCAATACCGAAGATCAGAAGAGCAACACTCAGCATGGAATCCGGAATGTGCAGCTCCTCCTGAAAAATAGGTGTCAGGTAAGTATAAAAACAGTATGTAGATGCACCTGCCAGAAAAACAATGGCGCAGCCAATGGAGATCCTTTTGTCCAGGAAAAGCTTAAACTGTTCGAAGATGCCGCCTGCTTTCAGCCTGTTATGACGGGGCAGCTTCAGAAACAGCAGCACAAGCAGAAGAAATGTTGCAGCAGAGATCATGAGAAAAGCAGCTCTCCAGCCAAACACATGGGTAATAGTGGATGCGATCGGCACGCCAATAACAGAAGCAACACTGAAGCCTGAGAATACACCTGCAACGACACCTGGGATATGTTCCGAGACAGATGCAACATCTTCTGCATAAGTCATAGAAATGGAAACAACAGTACCAGATACAACAGCAGTCAGGGTACGAAACACCAGAAATACGGTATAATTGGTGGTAACAGCGCAGATCAGATTGCAAAGAGCAAACAAGGTGATCCCAAGCATGGTAATGCGGAAGCGGTTAAATTTTCCGACATAGGCAGCCAGAAACGGGGTTCCAAGCCCATAGGCGAAAGCAAACAAGGAAACAATACTTCCCGCTTGTGTGATGGAGATACCGAAACCGTCTGCGATCTCCGGCAGGATACCGATAACGGTGTATTCGCTGGTACCCAGGAAAAAGCTGAGCAGGATCAGTCCTACAACAGCAGGGTTAAAAAATCGTGCTTTGGATGATGACATGATAATAAGTCCTCCCTAAAAATAATAAAACATGTTTCTGCAAAGAATTCTTTTTCAATGCGGTAAAAGGATACCATAAACAATCCTGGGTTTCTTGTTTACAGCTGTCAGATTTTTGTAGTATATTGATATCAGAAAGCAGGGAAGGAGTGAAAAGATGGAAATCCCGGTATTTGGAATAGAACAGCATCCATTGAACAAAGAATCAGGACTTTCCTATACGATTTCTGATATTTACTCACATGTGCCGATACATACCCATAATCATTATGAACTTTTCATTATTTCAGAGGGTACGGCATATCATATGATCAATGACTCAGTGCAGACAGTGAGAAAAGGCGATCTGTTTTTTATACGCCCCAATGATATGCACAGCTACAATTTTTATCATTCAGAGAATTTCTGCGTACGTAATCTGGGTTTTACCACACAGGTGCTGCGAAATGTTTCGCTTTTTCTGGAACAGGAAGAAAAGATGGATAAACTGGTAAAAAGTGAAATGCCGGCCTACGTACATCTTGAGGGCGAAAATTTTCGGAGAGTTCTTGCGGCACTGGATAAAGCGGGAGATCTGGTAAACAGTAATCACCCCAGACATGCCAGATATCATGCCCAGTGTATTATCGCGCTGCTGTTGGAGGATTATTTTTTTACATATGATGAGAATGATCCTTGGAATCAGATGCCATCCTGGCTGTCAGAGCTGCTACTAAATATGTCAAAAATCGAAAATCTCCAGGAAGGCTACGAGAAAATGTGCGCTCTGGCACCCTGTTCACCAAGCCACCTCTGTCGTCTGATGAAGCAGATCTGCGGAAAAACACCTACCCAGTATATCAATCAGGAACGTCTGAAATATGCAGTCTATCTCCTTGCGCAGACAGACAGGGAAATCATTGATATCTGTGAATGCTGCGGATTCTCCAATGTGAGCCATTTTTACCATCTGTTCCACGATCAGTTCGGCATGTCACCGGCGAAATTTAGAAAGACAGTATGATATGATCTTCTGCTATCTACGACAACCGAATTCGGATGGAATCTCCCGCAAAGTGGGGCGTGCAGATTGCAGGAATGCTACTTATTATCTCTTCGGAATTCACCGGGGCTCATGCCAGCCCATTTACGAAAAGTTTCAGCGTAATAGCTGGCTCCGCTGAATCCTGTGGAAAGAGCGATCTCTGTGACAGATAAGTTTGTTTCACGGAGAAGTTCCGCACTTTTGTTTAGCCGGTACTGATTCAGATACAGATTCGGTGTCTGGCTGAAATATCTGGAAAAAAGTCTGCAGCATTTGCTGATGCCAATACACCCTGCCGCTGCAATGTCTGAAAGGGAGATCCTGGAAGTATAATTCTGCTGGATAAAACCGGTCATGCTGCGGATGGTAGAAAGATCAGGATCAATATTATTTTTCTCAGGAGAGGCAGCAGGCAGATTTTCAAAGAGCAGGGTCCAGATCAGGGAGAAAGAGGATAAGATACGAAGCGGAGCCGTCTTATCCTCATGATGGGCATACATGGACGCAAGCTGTTCCAGAATGATTTTCTGCCACTGGATAGAAGGATCAAGAATATAAAAAGGTATGTTATCATTTCGGATCAGCGGAAGGACGAAATTTTTTTCGTAAGCAGGGGTGCTGCACAGGAGCATGGGATGGATCAGGGCGCAGATAAAATCACATTCCCGGTGATCTGCGGAGAAACCATAGTGCATTTGTCTCGAATTGACAAAAATTCCCTGCCCTTCTTCAAGGTTGAGAATAGTTCCGTTGACATGATACTGCATCTGGCCGGAGCGGATCATAAGAAATTCAATATCATCATGCCAGTGGCTGACTGCTGCATAATTAGGATAATGTGAGAGATATTCAGCAATAAAATAAGCAGGACAGTCAGGGTAATCATAGATAACTTTTTCTGACTGGTCATCTTTCAGGTTGAGATAGATCATAATTTTAAAACCTCGCAGGATTGTTATAAAGTTAGATAGAAAACTGATAGAGAAACATAAAATAATGCAATATAATTATAAAACGTAAAGATGCTTCGGTCAATCTCCGCGTAAACTGTGAGCAAATAGAGTGGAGTAAGCGTTACTGTTCACTGGATCAATAACAGCGCGTCAGGAGATGCCGGGCCTTTTGGAACGGAAAATAATTGTAGCTGTTTACGGATAATATTTCGCTGTACTGGAAAGAGAACAGCAATAAGAGGTTATGAGGGAGGGTTTTATAATGGATAATATTTACAGAAGAGATCATGAAATGGCCTACATTTCAGACGATGCGGTGATAGCACAGCAGAAGGAAACCAAGAAAGCAATCAGAGAATATAACCAGGTCATGCCTTTCGAACCTGAGAAAGGCATGGCATGTCTGGACCGTACCGGAATGAAACATAAGAAAATTGTATATTTCGAGCCGCCATTTCACTGTGAGTATGGAAGCCACATTGAAGTTGGAGAGAATTTTTATGCGAATGTCAACTGTGTGATGCTGGATGTGGGAAAGATCACCATCGGAGATAATGTACTGTTCGGACCGAATGTATCACTTTATACAGCTGGTCATCCCATCCATCCGGAAAGCCGCAATTCTGCATATGAATACGGAATTCCGATCACCATCGGAGATAATGTATGGATCGGAGGAAGCTGCTGCGTGCTTCCAGGCGTGAAGATCGGAAACAATGTTGTGATCGGAGCCGGAAGTGTGGTGACAAAGGATATCCCTGACAATGTCTGTGCTGCAGGAAATCCATGCCGCGTGATCCGGGAGATCACAGAGGCGGACAAGCCATATTACTTTAAAGACCGCAAGTTTGACGAGGAGGCATGGACGAAAATAAATGAGAAATAGAAAAGACCCGGCATTTACAAAAAAGCTTATGGGTCTCGTAATGCCCATTGCATTCCAGCAGTTCATGCTGGCACTGGTCAGCGCTTCTGATGCGCTGATGCTTGGTGTGATCTCCCAGGATTCCCTGTCAGCAGTATCTCTTGCAGGACAGGTGACATTTATACACAGTCTTCTTCTGGAAGCTATGACCATCGGACTTTCTCTGCTGGCAGCTCAGTATTGGGGAAAAGGAGATATCCCGGCAGTTGAGAGGGTCTTTGCCTATGTAATGAAAGTGACAACCGCGATCTCGATGATATTTACCTTGTCAGCTCTGCTGATCCCAGGGGTGCTTATGAAGATTTTTACTAATGATCCTGTACTGATCCGGGGCGGTTCCGTTTATCTTCGGGTGATCGCAGTTTCCTATCTGCTTACCGGAATTTCCCAGATGTATCTCTGCATTCTGAAAAACAGCGGCAGAGCGGCAAAGAGCAGCATGATCAGTGCCACAAGTGTAATTGTGAACATTTTTATCAATGCGGTTCTGATCTATGGATTGTTTGGGATGCCGCGGCTGGAGATTGCAGGAGCTGCACTTGCTACAGTTACGGCACGTGTGATCGAAGTAACCTGGTGTGTTCTGGAAACAAGAGGTAAGGATCAGGTAAAGCTCCGGGCAAAATATCTCCGGAGGGACGACACCATCCTGCGAAAAGATTTCTGGAAATACACAACACCTGTGATCTGCAACGAGATCGTCTGGGGTACTGGATTTTCCATGTATTCTGTGATCATGGGACACCTTGGAAGTGATACGGTAGCAGCCAACTCCATTGCCAATATTGTGAAAAACCTGGCAGCCTGCTTCTGCATGGGACTTGGAAACGGCGGCGGTATCATGGTAGGAAACGAGCTTGGTGCCGGAAAACAGGACACAGCGAAAGAATATGGAGGAAGGCTTTGCAGGTTGTCTGTGACAAGCGGCATTATATCTGGCCTTGTTCTTTTGGCATTCAGCCCTCTGATCCTCCGCATGGCGAATTTGAGTGCAGTATCCCAGGGATACCTGAAAGGAATGCTTCTGATCTGCGCCTATTACATGATCGGCCGTTCTGTAAACGGCGTCACCATCAGCGGAATCTTCTGCGCAGGAGGCGACAGTAAATTTGGCCTGTATTGCGACTGCATCTCCATGTGGTGTATCATCGTCCCATTAGGCCTGATCGCAGCCTTCGTACTCAAACTCCCGGTAATAGCCGTCTACTTCATAGTAAGTCTGGACGAGTTCGTAAAGATCCCAGCCGTATACCGTAATTACAAAAAATACAGATGGGTCAAAGACCTCACTGTGAAAACAGAATGAATAATAAGCTGCCATATTTCCTTAAAGGATATGGCAGCTTATTACTGTTCGTATAAGATATTATTTTATGAAGGATTTCTTTTCTTCCGGAGAAAGATCAAAAGGCTGTCCCCCTTTTTGGCGGGCATATTTCATAATGCCTCTTAAATCTAATTTAACAGGAGGCAATGAATTTAATGAAACAGGACCAGTTAATGTACCAGCCATTTTTTCGGTTGTATTTTTTTAGAAATGATTTTCTGACGACCCGGACAACTTCTGTCGGGACGATTTCTCCTGTGCGAGTGTCTTTCAGACAAGGTGTAAATTCATCAAGGAACACGTTGATCATTAGTTATCCTCGCTTCCAATTATCATTTCTTTTAGTATAGCACAGTATTTGGAGCTTAACCACAAGAATCATTCGTCTTTTAATGACAAAAATGTCATATTTAAGACTTTTGCATATGCACCACCATCCCACACACCGGCAGAAGATACAGATAAAAAGCAGCACCAATGCTTAAAGCCGGTGCGCCGATGGCTGCCAGCGGAACGGCACCTGCGATGGACCAGGGGATCATTGGGGCGATGACGACTACAGTATTTTCCAGATCCAGGGCAAAGGAATCTTTTTCAGGATTATTCTCCCTGCAGAGCTGGCTGGTAAGCATGATAGCTAGTACAGCGAATATTAAGTAAACGCTATATTGACTTGTCTGATTTTTCATATGCGGCGTTGTCGTCAATCGCCGTAGCCACCGCTACGCCTCATTCCTCTGCCTTGCATATGAGAAAATCATCCTGCGTCAATATAGCAGATACTTAATTTTCGCTGTACTAGGGTCTGGTTGCAGGAAATAGCAGAAGTCGCAACCGAGGTCAGCAGCGTAGTGCCAAAAGAAGTCCCGGTAAGAAATGACACCAGACAGCACAGCAGAAACGAAGCCAGCAGCATCAGCAGCACATTTTTCACCGTGATAATTCCATTTCCGGAAAATACAAACATCCTCCGTAAAAATATGGGTACTGTTCACTTCGTGACCAGCATCGCGGAATATTACCAGTGAACAGTGACAAAAAACTTCCCATATTATAACAACGAATCGATAAAAAACAATGTAAACGAGTATAATTATAGGCAAGTAACGAAGTGGATTGCGGATATCCATTTATCAATAACTGCGAAGAATGGTAGTGTCAAGTAAGTTATGAAAAAACTGAGTTCCCAAAATAGGCTCAAATGAACCTTGAAAATTGCAGATATTTATTCCGATAAGTTCTCCGAGGGCTTAAGGCACTGCCCGGCCCCAGTCTCGCCGAAAGGCAGGGAAAGGCCAAGATTGACATGGAGAGTCAGGCACAGGGACATGACATGAGCGTTGTGTTTACTGAATTTAAGGGAAGAAAAGATTCCATATTCATTTCCCGTGGGAGCCATCTACAACAATACCGTAGGCAAAGAAAACGTTGACGAACTCATCGGTCGCTGCGGCAAAATGAGGCTCCTTGATGAGAAACATTCGGAAGCGCAGTTTATTGAAAGTAAGATGAAGATGCTGTAATAAAGATTAAATGACAAATTTTTTAAGTGCGTATGCAATACCGTCCGAATTATTGGACAGTGTGACTTTGTCAGCAGCAGCTTTCACTGCATCTGCGGCATTTCCCATGGCAACGCCGCAGCCGGCAGCCTGGATCATAGGAATATCGTTTTCTGAATCCCCGAATGCTGCTGTGTCAGCCGGGTCGATCCCAAGGCGGCTGCATACGTCAAGAAGAGCTTTTCCCTTGTTGATGGAAGAGGGGATGATCTCCAGATAAAATGGTGCTGTGCGCACAACACTGAGATCATCCGGGAGATGTTCGCGAATGGTGTTCTGGATATTCAGGATCTCAGCCGGGTCAACAGACAGGAGAAGTTTTACAGGGGGGAAGTCCAGAAAATCAGCCAGGCTGTCAACTTCTGTACATTGCATCTGATTGTTCCAGCATTCGTATTCCACCTTATATCCGTGGGCATCTTCCACATAAAAGCGTTTTCCGTCATCCAGGATCACAGCCACTGGAAGCGTTTCCAGAAAGCGGAGAATGGAACGGGTGGTTTCCATATCAATATGAGTCTCTGAGAGAAGGGCTCCGTCAGTAGCATCGACAACTTTTCCGCCATTGTAGGCCACAAGGATGCCGTGGTGTTTTTTAAGATCCAGCTCTCTGGAAGCAGAATAAAGTCCGGGTACAGGTCTGGCAGAAGCCAGCATTACCCGGACTCCTTGTTTCTGAAGTTTCAGAAGTGTGCTGCGGGTATCTTCTGTGATCTTTTTCTCATCGTTGGTAAGGGTACCGTCAATATCAAGGGCGATTAATTTTAACGACATATAAAAAACTCCTTAAATACTTAACTAAATCAAGTACCTCCTCTGTTTTAACTGCTGAGCGCAGCAGGACAGGGGAGGTGCTGTAAGGTTTATTTATTTTCTGCAAGATATTCTTCTGTAAGAGCCACAGCATCGATAATACACTGCGGGCAGCTGCAGAGAACTTTACCTGTTTCGACGCCTTTTAATTCCCGGCAGATACAGGAACCGTTTTTCTCCTTAAATTTCTGCACATAAGTGCGGATCTTCTTGTAAGTATCACCTTTGGTTCTGGAACCTTCGTCTGTGTTTCCCTGGCTGTTGGAAAGACCGATGATCATAGCCATTCCGGAAAGTGCACCGCACATTTCCATTACACCCATTCCAAGGCCGAAACCTTCTGCAATACGGAACATCTCGTTTTCATCAATGCCAAATTCCTGGCAGAAAGAACAGGCAACAGCCTGTGCGCAGTTGCAGCCATTTTCATGTAATTTCGTAGCGTGTTCAGCTTTTGTACTCATAATTTTATTCTTCCTCCTGGGATTTTTTCTTTTTCGGGGCGATCATTTTGTGACCGGACCAGATAGCCATGATCATACAGATCAGTGCGCCAAGTGACCAGTACTTATGTGCTTTCATATGAAAAATTTCCTCTCTTTGTATAAAATTGTGCAGCTCTGTCTTATATGGGCTATTATAGCATAGATTGGAGCAGTTTTCCAAATATCTGGTGGATAATGAGAAGCACATTGTATATACTTGTTACTGTTCACTGGTAATGTTCCGCGAAGCGTGTTGCTGGTCACGGAGTGAACAGTAACATATACTTATTAAGGTTTTTCAGCATCAGGGCTGAAAGGCTTAATCTTTGTAAAATTGTCAGGGATAACGGGGAACAGGAGAAGAAACAGAATGAAAGAGGACACACGGTTGCTGGAACAGATTTTAAACGATTCCAATCAGATGATACAGGTAAGTGATATTGAGAATTATTCCATGATGTATGCGAACAAGCCAGCAAGGATATACACCGGACATGTAGATCAGCCATACGAGGGGAAACATTGTTACGAATATATGATGGGATTAAAAGAACAGGAAGAGGCACTGAAACATGCGCTGGCAGCAGAACGTGTCAACAGAGCCAAAACTACATTCCTGAATAATATTTCCCATGACATCCGGACATCGATGAATGCCATTATCGGTTTTACCGCACTTGCAGCCACTCACATTGAGAATCAGGATCCTGTAAAAAATTATCTCAAGAAGATCACAACTTCCAGTACCCACCTTCTGAGCCTGATGGATATCCAGATGCCGCAGATGGACGGATACACAGAAACCAGAGAGATCCGTACCCTGGCTAATAACCAGAAGGCTAATATTCCGATCATTGCTATGACTGCAAATGCTTTTGCGGAAGACCGTCGGAAAGCCTTTGCAGCAGGAATGAACGGGCATATTGTGAACCTGTTGGCGTTTGATATTTAGCTGATTTTAGATAGCAAGAAGGTTTTTGATCGCTTCCATATAGATGAGAACTGCTTCTTCCATACCGGATACCAGAATAAACTCATCTGCTCCGTGGATGCGGTAGTCGATTCCTTCTTTTTCAGGTCCGAAAGCAATGATGTTTTTCAGGGATTTGGCATAAGTGCCGCCGCCGATGACTACCGGCTTGTGCTCGGTATCGCCTGTTACATCTGTGTAGGCTTTGTACAGTGCATTTACAAGCGGAGATTCTTTCGGGAAGAATAATGGTGCACCAACTTCAACGATCTCGATGCGGCCGTTTTTATCTTCCAGTTTACCTTCGCACATTTTGCGAAGCTCTGCCTCACCAAGTGTTACAGGAACACGGATGTCGATGGTGCAGGAGATGACGTCGTTTTCTGTTTTGACGATGCCGTTGCAGAAGGTCAGATCGCCGTACTCATCTGCGAATTTCAGGCCAATACCGGAACCATCGCAGGCAGTGCCAAGATGAGAGTTATAAAATTCTACAAAATCATCTTCAAATCCGGCTTTTGCAAGGCATTCGAAAGTTACGCCTGCAGCATTGACACCAAGAGCCGGTGTGCTGGCATGGGCGGGAACACCTTTTGCATAGATGGTAAGCTCGCCGTTTTCTTCGGTTACTTTGTATTCCTGAAGTTTGCTCTGGGACAGAGCTGCTTCCAGTTTTTCTTTCAGCCCGGTATCAGCAGGGATCACAGTTGTGCAGGTGTCGCACATTGCGTTTGCAACAAAGCCACCGTTTACAGAGATGATGCGGGTGTTTTTGGAATAGGCCATCATAAATGCGCGGCCTTTTTCTCCGTGGATACACGGGAAGCTGGCATCAGGAGTGAAACCGCAGGAAAGTTCTTCTGCTACCTGATTGTAATGTTCCATACATTTGGAACCTGTTTCCTCGTTGCAGCCCATGATCAGGCGGACTCTTTTGTTCAGTTTCACGCCGTGATCGCGGAGAAGCTTCATGGCATAAAGGGCTTCCAGAACAGGGCCTTTGTCATCGGTAGTACCGCGGCCATATACATGATCACCTTCGCGGGTAAGCTTAAATGGATCATAAGTCCAGTCACCGCCAACAGGTACGATATCCAGATGTCCGGCGATTCCAACGATATCATCGCCTTCACCCATCTCGGCATAACCGCAGTAGTTGTCAAGGTTTACAGTTTTAAAACCAAGCTCATCGGCAATCTTAAGACCTTCTTCAAGGGCTCTGGCAGGGCCTTCACCGAAAGGTTTTCCTTCCTCTGGGGTGCCAAGTTGGGAGTCGATGGCAACCAGTCTTCCAAGATTGGTGAGCATTTCTTCTGATAATGAATGGATTTCTTCTTTTATGTCCATAACGATTTCCTCCTGTTTGCAGCGTTCCTGGAAGCTGTATCTTATAATCGTGGAACAGATTACAGCTGTTGTATTCATATGTGAAAACTATGAGCGGATCAGGATTGCCTGATCTGTATGGTAATTGTCCGGAACGCCAGTTATTATGAAATCTATTATAGCACAGTTCATGAAGACTGGTAGGGAAGTTTTTTGGTCTTGCTGCTCACTGTGGGTCTGATAAAAGGAGTTCACGTTTCATCCGGCCAGATAAAGCTGCAGTTTCCGGCTTCCAGCCCGTCGATGAGAATATTCTGGCCAGTGCAGAAGCGGTTTTTCACAGAGATAAAATAAATCCATTCGGCAGCTTCTTCTACAGTCATCCAGCGTTTCAGAGGGGTAAGATCCATGATCTGGTCCCAGAGTTTTTTGTCCTCCATTACCGGACGGTTCAGTTCTGTCATAACTCCGCCAAAATCCAGGCTGTTGCAGGTAGCCTGATATGTGGCGATCCGCATTGCCACGTTTTTTGTATAAGCCAGAACGCCGCCTTTGCTGGCTGCATATTCTGGAAACTCAGAACCTGTATGTCCGCTTGCAGAACCGATCATCACAATGGAAAAGATACCAGGATGGATCCCGTAATGTTCGGTAACAGAGATGGTTCCTTTTAAATTCACATCAATATCATTTCCATCCTGAACGCCTGCATTATTGATCAGAATATCCACAGGAGGAAGTTCCGGGTAGGAATCTTTGTCACGGATATCCAGGCAGAAATGAGTGTATCCGGGCTGTGTGATCGCAGAAGGATTTTTATCAAAACCATAAACTTTATGGCCTTCTTTCAGAAAAAACTCCGCGCATCCTTTTCCAATTCCGGAGCTGGTACCTGTAATCAAAATTTTCATCGGATAAAGCTCTCTTTCATACTTTTTCGCAATGCACCGATCAGGACAGCTGCCAGTGCAAGGCACAGAACACGGTCAATATAATCCGTAACAAACTGAACTACAAAACAGCTTCCCACCAGTCCAAGAGGTGTTTTTGAAAGAAGCTGTACAAGGATGGAAGATCCTGAAGAAGTGATTCCGCCAAACAAAAATGCTGTGATGCAGGAGCTGATCAGGGTTGACGGAAGAGTGATCGCAACGGCAGCAGGAAAGATCTGCCATTTTTTCGGCTGAAATTTACGGTATACAAGACCGGTTACAAAACCGAGAACGATTCCGACCGGAGCGTAATACAGAGAGTAAACATCAACGGTCATTCCCATTAACAATCCGCTGATCAGATTTGGGAGCATGCCATAAAATGGTCCAAGAACGGAAGCGACAAATACAGTTCCGATACTGTCAAGATAAATTGGAAGTTTCAGAAAAAGTGCGATCTGTCCGCCTACAAAATTAATACAAATGGCAAAAGCGATCAGGCAGATTTTCTGTACGGTTATTTTTTCTGCTTTCATATTAGTTGTCCCCCTTAAATTAAATCCTGCAAGATATCCAGTTTTCCCGGCTCCAGATTAAGGATCCTGGAGAGGAACAGCTGGAAGAATGCGAATACATCTACTTCTGTTAAGACTTTTGTATTTGGAGTTTTCCGATAAAAATCCATGGAATCCACGACGGACTGTCCAAGGGAAATCCCTTTTGTTTCAATCTGAACATAGGAATCAAAACCCTGGCAGATATCAGGATTCAGAAAATATGCCACTGCCAGAGGATCATTGATCACGCAGCCAATGATATGCTCCCATTCCCAGTGAAAATCGAAATAGAATTTCGTGATCTTTCTTATAAATTCACCGATTTCTTTATCCAGGCGGCAGATATATTCCAGAAGAGTGGGAGTGAGAACAATCTTTCTTGTTACATCAAGACCGATCATATGGATCATTTTTCCGTTCTGGTAAAGGGTGGCATATACCAGGGCAGCTGCGTCCGGGTCACACCAGTAATTGTATTCTGCAACAGGGGAACAGTTTCCATGGCTTTTAAAGGAACCACCCATGGACACGATCTCTTCGATCTGGTTAAAGGCTGCCTGATCTTTCTGGATCAGTCTGGCAAGATTTGTCATCGGGCCTAATGCGATCACGGAAACGTTTTCTTTTTTCAGAACATCGGCCAGAAAATCTACAGCGCTGATCTTCTGCTGATAACCTTCGACTTCCGGGAGAAAACTTTCTCCAAGACCGTCTGCACCGTGGGTGTCCAGGGCATTTACATAGTCCCGTTTCAGAGGCTTGCTCTCGCCGGTATAGACCGGTACATCCAGCCGGTTTATATGTTTAAGGATTTTTTTGGCGTTTTCGAAGCCCATTTCTACAGGGGAATTTCCGCAGACAATGGTGATTCCAAGTACTTCCACTTCCGGTGATGTAAGAGCCAGCATGATCGCAAGGCTGTCATCAATTCCCGGATCACAGTCAATGATGATTTTTCGTTTATTCATTTGCGTCCTTTCCAACTTCTGTCAAAGCAAAAAAATGCTTTTGTTTATCACCTCCAATAAACAAAAGCATCAGTAAAAAGGCTGCATACAGCGGCAGCCGGAATTTCTTTTTTTACTTTGCCTAGTTTTTTATACTGGGAGGTTTTCGAACCAGTTTCGGTGGATATTTTAACATATGTTTCATGACGTGACAATATTTTTGAGAAAAAAGTGCACCAGGATATCTGAACAGTAACAGAAGAGGCTGAATAACTACTTGCGTAACAAGGATGTTATTTACAAAAAAGCATAATTGGGGTATCTTATGTATAAGATAGTAAAGAGATTATTTGAGGTGGTAAATTTCGTTGCAACCACGCACCCTATGGGTTAAAAGAGATGCAGGAGCCGCGACGCCTGCCAAATAATCTCTTTCATCTATAAATGCTCTGTTCCGAATGAATAGGGCTTTTTATTTTGCAATAAAACGCAAAACCATGGGGACGGTGTCTTGTGACACTTTGTGTGTCCCATTGGTCACCAATTGAGCAATTTTGCATATCCTAACAGCAGAAGTTTCCTAAAGGAGTATCTGCATGAAAAATAAAAAATGGCTTTCCCTGGCGGCGGCAGTTGTTCTGGCGGTGACGGCACTGCCGGTGGGAGTATTTGCTGCAAAGAAAGACGGAGCGGAAGAGAAGTTTACGAAGGTTACATTAAATGAAGTAGCACATTCGATTTTCTATGCACCGCAGTACGTGGCAATCGAAGAGGGATATTTCGCAGAAGAAGGTCTGGATCTGACACTGGTAACTGGTTTCGGAGCGGATAAAGTTCTGACAGCACTGATCTCCGGCGAGGCAGATATCGGCTTCATGGGAGCAGAAGCATCAATCTATGCGTATCAGGAAGGAGCCACCGACCCGGCAGTAAACTTTGCCCAGCTTACCCAGCGTGCCGGAAACTTCCTTGTGGCAAGGGAAGAGATGAAGGATTTTAAATGGGAAGAGCTGAAAGGGAAAAAAGTTCTTGGTGGCCGTAAGGGTGGCGTACATATATCAATGTAAATTATGAGACGATTGTAATTTTATGTAATTGGGTGGATGGATTGAATAGTGCGAAGAATCTATAAAAGAAGTGGCGGAAATACCAGCAATGATATTTCCGCCGTTTTACAACTCCGAATATCCTATCCAGAGCTACTTTGTGTTCATAGTATATGTTACAAAACCAAATTTTATGAAATGTAAAAAGGAACTCATCCAGAGTCCCTTTCCTTTGAATAAGTAATAATATCTTTCTCACTCCGGAAAAAGACTTCTTTGTACTTATATAATACTGGTTCTCTTACTCCTTGTCAATATTTATTTTTATCTTTGCAATGTGTTCTGTCAAGGAAATATCATCTGACAATTCAAGAATTTTCCTTAGTTCAGCAAGTTCGTCCTGTGCTCTATTACGCTCTTCTTTTATTTTTGAAATATATTGCAATTTATCATCCAATCGCTTATTTAGATCAGAGTAATATCCCATAAGACCGACTGTTTTAGCAATTGCCTCATCAATTTTTTTCATATCTGTTTTTGGCAAAAAGCCTACAAAATCACCTAATCTTGCTTTGCTGACACACATCATATTGGATGTGTTTGCTTGACCATCAAGAATAATATTACCTGCTGCATCTGTCTGCGGTGTAATATTTGCTACACAAGGTAAAGTGCTGGTATCATGCGTAATTGGAATTACAATAGTGTTACCAGAACGGGAGTTAGCAACATCATTTTGAATAATAACCGCTGGTCGCTCTTTTTGCATTTCACTTCCAATTCCACAGCCGAAATTGCAACGATATACCTGTCCTCTCTTTATGGCTCTGGAACGAGCATTTTGTGCAATAGAATCTAAATATAGTTTGGTTTTTAGCCATTCCAACATTTTTTGAACTTGTCCAAGTTCAATTTTCATTGTTATACCTCTCTTTTGCAAGTCTTATATATACCTCACCGAAAAATGTTTCAGATAAAAAAGGAGAGGAGCCTCAGCATCCTCCCCCGATCGCAGGCTTCTCAAGTTTCTGCAATCTGATCACTAAAGACAATATAACTGATATAACTAAGAAAGTCAATCAGAAATCATACTTGCTTTAAAATGGTATTTTTCGCATGATAGTATATTTATTATTTACAAGTTAGGATGTTCCGGTTATTATAAATCTAGGATTATTTGAGGTGGTAAATTTCGTTGCAACCACGCACCCTATGGGTTAAAAGAGATGCAGGAGCCGCGACGCCTGCCAAATAATCTCTTTCATCTATAAAGGCTCTGTTCCGAATGAATAGGGCTTTTTATTTTGCAATAAAACGTACTCTTTCTTTCAATTCATCACTGAATTCTTCCAGATCCTCCATAGTAATTGCACCTTCATTCAATAATGAAACAATATTGTAGATACAGTTAGAACGGCTCATTCTTAACTGTACACCCGCATCTTTTTTATCATTACGTATTCGTTCTTCCAAAGTCCAGAATTTTTCTGAAGGTCTGCCATCGCCAGTCAATAACTCAATATATTCTTTATTCAATTTATCCATATAGGCTTCTTGCCAATCGGCTACTTTTTCTCTGAATAATGTCCAATCTTTTTTCGTAAATCCATATTCTGGCATAGTTATAATTCTCCTTCGATTGTAAAAGAAATCTTGATATATTTTATTATCTGCTATCTCTGGCAGAATTCAAGCAGGGGTATCCAAAGGGGCGGCACTCCCCTTGGCACACGATTTTCCGTCAGGAAAGTCTAGTGTGTTATTATACCTTTATGAAATTGTGGCTGCCGGGAAGAAATTCTGTATCCTTCCGATTATCTTCAATTCCCGGCATTCTGTGCTGAAAGGTACTCCGTAAGGGAGTTACCTGAAAGGACAGAACTGAGTCTGAATATTAGCATGACAGTGCGGTTATTCAGACGATGCCACATTTAAAGAAAGGTATATCCATACTTCCGTTAGCCCTCCTCTGAATTTTTCTCAGATACACTATTGTCACAGATATATTTTGCCAAATTCTGCACCATTGCAAGTCCCTCATCATTCAGATCAGTCAGTTGATCAACAGCAAAATCAATGACCTTATTTCGTGCCATGATGCCCTCAGCAATGGTATCATCAAAATAATTCCGAATCATAATACATAATTTTGGAAAATTTTCATGCTCCAATAATCGGTTTAAAATATCTACATCTATTCTTCTGGTAATCAGTCTCGTTACCGCTTCTTCTGACAGTCCAAGTTCCGATAATGTCATAACTTTTGGGTGAAGTAATCTGAGTGATTCCAAGCAGATAATCAGTAGAAACATGAAAAAATCTGGCGGCATCTATTACAATGCTTATATTAGGATTTTTTGTTTCACCGCTCTCAATACGACTGATTTGCGAATGAGTCACATGAAGCTGATTGGCTAACTGTTTTTGGCTTAAATCATGGTCTTTCCGCAAATTACTTAATCGGTATGCAAGACTTGTTTCATCTTCTATTAAATCAGATTTCCCCATTGTTTCGTCACCTCCTAAACTACTTCCATTATATCTGTGCCTGTGCAAATTTGCAATTTTTTATCAAATCGTATTCTTGATTTTCATTGTACGTGAATAAATCAGGGGTGCGATTTTTTCATGCTAAACTGTCAACATGATCGATCAGACAGAACCTTGAAAACTAAATGACCGTTCCGGAACTTTATAAACCGCCACGATTTTCTAATTAGAAAAGAGCGCCCACAAAGAGACGGCACAGCGCCGAGAAGGGTTGCCTGTCAGGAAAGGAACTGGATAAAACGGCACAGCTTTAAATTCAAACTTATACGAGGAGGAAAATAGAATGAGATTATTTGAAACAATAAAAGAAACTGTAACAGTCGGACAGGCTGCCGAATATTATGGCATGAAAATTGGAAGAAACAACATGATCTGTTGTCCATTTCATAATGACCATCATCCAAGTATGAAACTGAATACCACTTATTACTACTGTTTTGGCTGTGGTGCTACCGGAGATGTGATCCAGTTTGTTGCAAATCTGTTTGGACTGAGTAACTATGAAGCTGCTAAAAAAATTGCTGTAGATTTTGGGATTACACCAGACAAGCCACCAGTAATAGCAGCTCTGAAAAAGCCAGAGTACATGGAAAACAAAAACAGCCAGAAAGATTTACGGGAATGCCAGAAAATGGTATGTGAATATCTTCACCGTCTGGAAAAATGGAAAGTACTATATGCACCGGAAAGTCCGGATTTACCTATGGACGAACGATTTGAAGAAGCATGTAAAAATCTGAGTTATATCGAATATCTGGCAGACTATCTGACCTTTGCAGATGAAGAGGAAGGCTTTGAAGTTGTAAAATCCATGAAAGAAACAGGCTATCTGGAAGATTTGAAATATCTTTCAGGACCTCGTGATGAGGAGGATATATATGAAGAAGCAGCTTAGTAACTATCCAGTTTGGTTTGACGGAACCAATATCAATGAAGCTGCCTTTTGTGAGGAATTTCTCCATACGCATAAAATACTCTTTGCCAACAATGCATTTTTTACTCCGGAGGGGCGGATTACTGATGATCTGCCTCTTCGTGGGGA